>NZ_JBSVCZ010000039.1:0-37938 GCF_054072955.1 Streptomyces sp. SS8 | reverse complement strand
CCCGAAGAAGATCAAGGAGAAGCTCGGCATCGGCCCGAAGACCGAGGCCCCCGAGGGCGAGCCGGGCGCGGACGCGGCCAAGACCGAGGCCGCCCCCGCCCCGGCGGCGAAGACGGTGCCCGCGCCGGCGACGCGCGCCAAGGCGGTCAAGAGCACCGCAGCGGCCAAGAGCTGAGCCGTGGCGGGACGTCAGGGGGAGCCACCGGCAGATCCGGAGGAGCGGGCGCGGGCGATCTGCCTGCGCCTGCTCACCGGAACGCCGCGCACCCGCGGGCAACTCGCCGAGGCACTGCGCAAGCGGGAGATCCCCGAGGACGTCGCCGAGTCGGTGCTCTCCCGGCTGGAGGACGTCGGGCTGATCGACGACGCGGCGTTCGCCGACGCCTGGGTGGAGTCCCGCCACCATGGCCGGGGCCTCGCCCGCCGGGCCCTCGCCCGGGAACTGCGGCACAAGGGCGTGGACTCCGAGTTGATCGACCATGCGGTGGAGCAGCTGGATCCGGAGCGGGAGGAGCGGACAGCCCGAGCCCTGGTGGAGCGCAAACTGCGCGCCACCAAAGGGCTGGAGCGCGACAGGCGGCTGCGCCGGCTCGCCGGGATGCTGGCGCGCAAGGGCTACCCCGAGGGGCTCGCCCTCCGGGTGGTCAGGGAGGCACTGGAAGCGGAGGGGGAGGACGTGGAGGAGTACCCCCTGTACGGCGGGGACTGAGCCGCGCGGCACCGCTCGGCGGTGGCACCGATCGACGGCACCCACCCACCGGTGGAAGGCGACAGGATCACGAATCCGCTGTGGCCGCCTCCCCGGCCAGGGCGCCGCGCACCACCTCCACACAGGCACGCAGCTCACCGGTCCGGGCGCCGGGCAACGCGGTCACCAGATGCCCGTCCGGGCGGATCACCAGGGCGGTATGGGCGACCGCGCCCGGATAACCCTCGGCCACCAGCAGCTCAGCGGGCACCGGCAGCCGCTCCACCACGGCGGCCAGCTCCGGCATCAGCCCGGCCGACAGCCAGTGCCGGCTGTCCCACACATGGGTGCCGGGCGCGACCAGCAGCACCAGCAGATCGCCGCCCAGCCGCTCCCACAGCCGTCCCCGTGTCCCGTCCAGGGCCGTCACCGGTACGTCCCGCACAGGTGACCCCGGGTCGGTCCCGACGGCGAGCGCTCCGGGAACGGTGTCCTGCCCCGGTGCCAGCGGTGAACGTCCATGGCACGGAGGCGCGCCCAGCGGCCCCCGGCCCAGATGCCCGTCCGTCAGCAGCTCCAGGTGTCCCCGTGAGGCACCGGACAGCAGGGTGCGCAGCCCCCCGCCCCCGCGTACCAGAGGCAGCGCCTGGTCGAGGGCGCGCAGCCGGGCCCCCACCGCGCCGCGGCGCTCGGCCTCGTAGCTGTCGAGCAGTTCCCCGGGGGCCTGGCCGCGCAGGCAAAACGCCAGCTTCCAGGCCAGATTGGCCGCGTCCCGCAGACCCTCGTCGACGGACTGGGTGCCCAGTGCCCCCAGCAGATGCGCCGCGTCCCCGGCGAGGAACGCCCGGTCCGAGCGCCAGTGCCGAGCCAGCCGCTGGTGGGCGATGTGCACACCGGTGTCCAGCAGTTCGTAGGAGGGAGGATCCTCCCCGCACCACGCGGCCAGGGTGTCGCGTATCCGGGCCAGCAGCGCGTCCGGGGTGACCAGATCGCCGCGCGGCGGCAGCAGCCAGTCCAGCCGCCACACGCCGTTGGGCAGCGGACGCGCCACCACCTCGCCCTCACCACCGGGCACATCGCGGTGCAGCAGCGCCTCGCCGTCCCAGGGCAGTTCCACCCGCAGGGCCGCCACCGCGTGCCGCTCGACGGAGGTGCGCCCGGGAAAGCGGATCCCCAGCAGCTTGCGCACCGTGGAGCGGGCACCGTCGCAGCCCACCAGATAACTGCCCCGCCACCAGGTGCCGGCGGAGCCGGAAGCGCCGCGGGTGTGGCCCGACACCCCCCGCTCGTCCTGCTCCAACTCGTCCAGGCGGGCCCCGGTGACGATCTCGGCCAGCGGCTCCCGCTCCAGCGCGGCCCGCATACCCCGCTCCAGCGCGTACTGCTGTATGTGCACCGGCGAGGTCCGGGCGTCCAGCTCGACCCGCCGCACCGGCTGCCGCCGCCGTTCGGTGCGCCACGCCGCCCACCGGGCGCCGCCCAGCGTCGCCGCGTACGCCGCCGTGTCCGGCCGCAGGACGCAGGTGCGCGCCGTGCGCTGCTCCACCTCGCCGTCACCGCCGTCCAGCACCACCGACGGCACACCGTGGCGCGCCAGCGCCAGTGCCAGCGCCAGCCCGACGGGTCCCGCGCCGACGACGATCACCGGGTCCACGACGGGCGGCCCTCGCAGTTCTCACGGTCCGGGCGGTTGTCACGGTCGGGGGAGGGGAGAGGGGGTGGAGCCGATGGAGCCCGGTACACGATCACACGTCGTATGCAACCCACTGCCTGTGCCCCCGTCAAGCGAGACGGGGGCACAGGCAGTGGGTGCACAACGGGTGCGGAAAGGAGGAGCGGTGCGCGGCTACTTCCGGGCGTGGGGCTCGACGTGGGGCTCGTCGAACTCCATCTCCGTGTCGGCGCCGCCGTGCAGCACGGCCCCGGTGGACCGCTTGCCGCGCCGCAGCCGTCCCTCGAGCCAGCTCGCGAAGCTGGTGAGCAGGAAGTTCAGCACGATGAAGATCAGCGCGACCACGGTGAGGGCCGCGATGGTGTTGGCACCGTAGTTGGCGGTGATCACCCGGATCTGGTTGAGCAGTTCGGCGTAGCCGAGGACCGCGCCGCCCAGGGCGGTGTCCTTCACGATCACCACGAGCTGGCTGACCAGCGCCGGCAGCATCGCCGTGACCGCCTGCGGCAGCAGCACGTAGAGCATGGTCTGGCCCTTGCGCATGCCGATGGCCTTGGCCGCGTCCGTCTGGCCCGAAGGCAGCGACAGGATGCCCGCCCGCACGATCTCCGCGATCACCGAGGCGTTGTAGAGCACCAGGCCCGTCACAACGGCGTACAGCGGACGGACATCGGACTCGATGTTGGTGAACTGCGCGTACGCCTGGTTGGCGAAGAGCATCATCAGCAGCACCGGGATGGCGCGGAAGAACTCCACCACCGCGCCGACCGGTCGGCTGACCCACCGGTGCTCCGACAGCCGGCCGATACCGAGCAGGGCGCCCAGCGGAAGGGCGATGGCGATGGCCAGGATCGCGGCCTTGAGGGTGTTCAGCAGCCCGGGGATCAGATACGTCGTCCACACCCGGGAGTCGGTGGCGAACGGGCTCCACTTCTCCGCGTCGAGCTGGCTCTTGCCGGCCATCGTGTCCAGGACCCACCACAGCGCCAGCCCGAGGAGGACGAGGAAGACCGCCGAGTAGACCAGGTTGCGGGCCTTTGCCCGCGGCCCCGGCGCGTCGTAGAGAACGGACAGGTCACTCATCGCTTCACCGCCACGCGCTTGCTCACCCAGCCCAGCAGCATGCCGGTCGGGAGGGTCAGGACAACGAACCCGAGGGCGAAGATCGAGAAGACCGCGAAGATGGCGTCGCTCTCGATCTCCACCATCTCCTTCATCAGCAGCGCGGCCTCCGACACCCCGATCGCCGCCGCCACCGTGGTGTTCTTGGTCAGGGCGATCAGCACGTTCGCCAGGGGCGCCACGACCGACCGGAACGCCTGCGGGAGGATGATGAGGGTCAGCACCTGGAAGAAACCCAGCCCCAGTGCGCGCGCCGCCTCCGCCTGGCCGACGGGCACCGTGTTGATGCCCGAGCGCAGCGCCTCGCACACGAAGGTGGCGTGGTAGGCGATCAGGCCGAGCACCGCCAGCCGGAAGCCGATCTCCTTGGAGTCACCGCCGGCCAGTGTGATCCCCAGGGTCTGGTACAGGCCCAGGGAAGTGGCCACGATGATCACCGTCAGCGGAGTGTTCCGCACGGCATTGACGTAGACGGTGCCGAAGGTCCGCATCAGCGGTGTGGGGCTGACCCGCATACCGGCCAGGACCGTTCCCCAGATCAGGGAGCCGATCGCCGAATAGAAGGTGAGCTGCACCGTCACCCAGAAGGCTCCGAGCACGTCGTACTGCCCGGAATCAAGAAAGTCGAACACGTTCTCCCGCGCTCTCGCCTCGTCGGATGGCGTCTCGTCGGACGGCTTCGGAAGGCGCGGCGCGCCGCCCGTTCAGGGGCGGCGCGCCGTTCTGCCGTCGTCAGCTCTTCTCGGTGATCTCCGGGGCCGGCTCGTAGTCGTAGTTGGCCGGACCGAAGTGCTTGTCGGCGGCCTTCTCCCAGGAGCCGTCCTCGACCATCTTGGTGAGGGCGTCGTTGATCTGCTTCTGCAGCTCGGTGTCGCCCTTCTTCAGGCCGATACCGTAGGACTCGTCGCTGAGGCTGAGGCCGGCGAGCTTGAACTTGCCCTGGTGCTCCTTCTGCGCGGCGTAGCCGGCCAGGATGGAGTCATCCGTGGTCAGGGCGTCGACGGCCTTGTTCTCCAGGCCGGTCAGGCACTCCGAGTAGCCGCCGTACTCCTGCAGGTCGGCCTCCTGCGCGAACTTGTTCTTGACGTTCTGCGCGGAGGTGGAACCGGTGACCGAGCAGAGCTTCAGCTCCTTGGTGTTCAGTTCGTCCTTGTTCCACGTGGAGTCGTCGTCGGCACGGACCAGGAAGTCCTGGTGGGCGATGAAGTACGGGCCGGCGAAGTCGACCCGCTCCTTGCGCTCGTCGGTGATCGAGTAGGTGCCGACGATGAACTTCACATCACCGTTGGAGATCATGTTCTCCCGCTCACCGCTGGGGGCCTCCTTCCAGGCGATGTCCTTCTCGTCGTAGCCCAGCTCCTTGGCGACGTACCTGGCCACGTCCACGTCGAAGCCGGTGTACTCGCCGTCCTGGGTCTTCAGACCCAGCCCCGGCTGGTCGAACTTGATGCCGATGTTGATCTTGTCGCCGTTGGAGCCGCTGTCGCTTCCGCCGCCGCACGCGGTGGCGGTCAGGGCGAGGACGACGGCGGTGGCGGCCACGAGGCCGGGCTTGCGGAAGGTCATGGTGAACATCCCTGGAGTCGTATCGTGCAAAGGTCCGCTGAGCCGTCGCCGGCTCAGTGGTGGAGGATCTTCGACAGGAAGTCCTTGGCGCGGTCGCTGCGCGGGTTGCTGAAGAACTGGTCGGGGGTGGCCTCCTCGACGATCCGCCCGTCGGCCATGAAGACCACCCGGTTCGCGGCGGAGCGGGCGAAGCCCATCTCATGGGTGACGACGACCATCGTCATGCCGCCCTGCGCGAGCTGCTGCATGACCTCCAGGACCTCGTTGATCATCTCGGGGTCGAGCGCGGAGGTCGGCTCGTCGAAGAGCATCACCTTCGGGTCCATCGCCAGCGCACGGGCGATGGCCACGCGCTGCTGCTGACCGCCGGAGAGCTGGGCGGGGTACTTGTCGGCCTGGTTGGCCACCCCGACCCGGTCGAGCAGGGAGCGGGCCTTCTCCTGCGCCGCCTTCTTGTCGGCGCGGCGGACCTTGAGCTGGCCCAGCATGACGTTCTCCAGCACCGTCTTGTGCGCGAAGAGGTTGAACGACTGGAAGACCATGCCGACATCGGCGCGGAGCCGGGCCAGTTCCCTGCCCTCGGCGGGCAGCGGCTTGCCGTCGATCAGGATCGTCCCGGAATCGATCGTCTCCAGGCGGTTGATGGTGCGGCACAGCGTGGACTTCCCGGACCCCGAGGGCCCGATGACGACGACGACCTCGCCCCGCGCAATGGTCAGGTCGATGTCCTGAAGGACGTGCAGGGCACCGAAGTGCTTGTTGACATTGTCCAGGACGACCAGGTTCTCCGCCGTCGGTGCGGCGTCCTTGGTCACCGATACATTGCTCATCGGCGTCATTCGCTCCGTCCTCGTCGGTTGAGGGGACCTTAGTGACCGCCGTTGAGCAGCGTCATCCCATCTGAGCTGAACTTGAGCATAACGATTCAGCCGCAAAGGAACTTATCGCCCGAAAGACTCACCGGTCGGCGTATCGGCTGCTTAACGTGGGGGTTCGTGCTGAGAAGAGGCCCGCCGGGTCTTGACGCGCAGGGCCGGATCGGAGTGGATGACTGGCACGCCCGGGAGGGGCCGGGCGGGCACACGGGGGAGCACCGGGGGAGAAGAGGGGCCATGAGACTGCTGCTGGTCGAGGACGACGACCGGGTGGCCGCGGCGCTGTCCGCCGTGCTCGCCCGGCACGGCTTCGACGTGGTGCACGCCCGTGGAGGCGAGGAGGCCCTGCGGCGCCTGCTCCCGGGCGGCGCCGCGGCGCCCTTCGACGTGGTGCTGCTCGATCTCGGCCTGCCCGACATCGACGGCTTCGAGGTCTGCGGCCGCATCCGCCGGCTGACCAGCACCCCGGTGATCATGGTCACGGCGCGGGCCGATGTGCGCTCCCGCGTCCACGGCCTCAACCTCGGCGCCGACGACTACGTGGTCAAGCCGTACGACACCGCCGAACTCCTCGCCCGGATCCACGCCGTCAGCCGCCGCACCGCCCCCGCCGCCCCGGCTCCGGCCGGCGCACCGGGCGACCCCGGCGCGGACCGCGCCGCGGGCGGGGAGGGGGGAGGCGCCCGGGCGGCGGGGACCGCGGAGCTGAGTCTTGGGCCGCTGACCATAGAGACCGACACCCGCCGGGTCACGGTGCGTGGCGAGGCGGTCTCCCTGACCCGCAAGGAGTTCGACCTGCTCGCGCTGCTCGCCCAGCGCCCCGGCGTCGTCTTCCGCCGCGAGCAGATCATCAGCGAGGTCTGGCGCACCAACTGGGAGGGCACCGGCCGCACCCTGGAGGTGCACATCGCCTCGCTCCGCTCCAAGCTGGCCCTGCCCGCCCTGATAGAGACGGTGCGCGGAGTCGGCTACCGGCTCGTCGCCCCCGCCGGCTGAGGGCCGGGACCAGGACCGGGACGGAAACGGACCGCCCGCCGTGCGCACACGCCTCCTCGCCCTCCTCAACGCCCTGATGGCCGGCGTCCTGCTCGCCCTCGGCTTCCCGCTCGCCGCGAGCATGGCCGCCGCCGAACAGCAGCATGTCGTCATCGACCGCATCGACGACACCGCGCGCTTCGCCTCCCTGGCGCAGTACGTCACCACCCGCCCCCCGGCCCGCAGCCCCACCACCGCCGAGGCCCGCCAGCAGGACGAGCGGCTGGCCACCCTGCGGGACGAGCTCACCCGGTACCACGAGCTCTACGGCATCAGGGCCGGCGTCTTCTACCGCGACGGCAGCCCGATGGCCGCGGCCCCGGCAACCTGGAGGCCCCCGCGCCGGGGGGAGGGCGCGGCCGCCTTCGCCGAGGCCCTGGTCGGGCGCCGCAGCCACGACCCGCCCCAGGTGTGGCCCTGGCAGGACGGCCGGATCGCGGTCGCCTCACCGGTCGTCCGCGACGGCGACGTCGTCGCCGTCGTCCTCACCGACTCCCCCACCGGGGCGATGCGCTCGCGCATCCTGCACGGCTGGCTGCCGCTGGCCGCCGGGGAGGCGGCCGCCATGCTCGTCGCCGTCGCCTTCGCCGTCCGGCTGACCGGCTGGGTCCTCAAACCGGTGCGTGTGCTGGACAAGGCCAGTCACGACATCGCCACCGGGCGGCTGGCCTCCCGGGTGGCCGCCCTGAGCGGGCCGCCGGAACTTCAGCGCCTGGCCCGGTCCTTCAACGAGATGGCCGACCACGTCGAGACCGTCCTGGAGCAGCAGCGCGCCTTCGTCGCCGACGCCTCCCACCAACTGCGCAACCCGCTGGCGGCCCTGCTGCTCCGCATCGACCTGCTGGCCCTGGAACTGCCCGAGGGCAACGAGGAGATCGCCTCGGTGCGGGCCGAGGGCAAGCGGCTGGCCCGGGTGCTCGACGACCTCCTCGACCTGGCCCTGGCCGAGCACACACCCGCCGATCTGCGGCTGACCGACATCGCCGCGCTCGCCGCCGAACGCGTGGCCGCCTGGCGTCCGGTCGCCGACCGGGAGGGGGTGGAGCTGCGCGCGGCCGGGCAGGGGGCGGTGACCGGCTGGGCCGACCCGGTGGCGCTCTCCAGCGCGCTGGACGCGGTCGTGGACAACGCGGTGAAGTTCACCCCCGCCGGGGAGTCGGTCACGGTCGCCGTCACCGCGGCCGGCGGACGAGTGGTCATCGAGGTCGCCGACCGCGGGCCCGGCCTGACCGAGGACGAGCTGAACCGGATCGGGGACCGCTTCTGGCGCAGCGGCCGCCACCAGAACGTCTCCGGCTCCGGCCTGGGCCTGTCCATCTCCCGCGCGCTGCTCGCCGCCGGCGGGGCGGACATCTCCTTCGCCCGCAACGAGCCGCACGGACTGCGCGTGATGATCGGCCTGCCGAGGAACGCGCCGGACGCGGGGTGAGACCCGAAGAGGGCCTCGGCCGCGGGGCGCCACAGCCCACCGCTCGGCCCGCGGCGCCCGTACCGGCCCCAGCCGGCCTCGCTGCCCCGCCGCCCCGGCGGGACCGGCTCAGGACTTCACGGAGCGGTAGTAGCGCTCGGCGCCCCGGTGCAGCGGGAGCGGATGGGTGTAGATGGCCGTGCGCAGGTCGACCTTCTGCGCGGCGTGGACCGCGCGGCCGATGCGGTCCCGGCTGTTGATCACCGAGCGGGTGATCTCCTCGGTCAGCGCGGCGTCCGTGCCGTCCATGGTGACCAGCAGGTTCGCCACCGCGATCGTCTCGACGGCCTTGCCGTCCCGGACGGCCTGATAGGCGTCGGAGGGCATCAGGGCCGCCCGGTAGGAGCGGGTCTGCGGCTCCTGGGCGTGCAGCACCGGCACCAGGTCGCCCAGCGGTACGAGGCGGATCTCGGTGGCCTCGGCGAGTTCCTCGATCGCACCGGTCGGCAGCCCGCCCGACCAGAAGAAGGCGTCAAGCTCCTCGCGGACCAGCAGTTCCGGCATCCTGTCGATGCCCTGGAGCACCGGCTGGACGTCCTTGTCCGGGTCCAGACCGGCGGCCTTCAGCAGCCGGCCCGCGATCAGGTTGACGCCGGAGCGCCGCTGTCCGAGCCCGACCCGCAGCCCCTTCAGGTCCTCGGCGGCGCGCACCGGCGAGCCGGCCGGGACGACGAGCTGGATGTAGTCGTCGTACAGCCGCGCGCAGGCCCGCAGCCGGTCGGCGTCCCTCCCGCCGGAGTTGACGTAGGCGGCGACCGCGTCGGCCGCGGCGATGGTGAAGGACGCCTCGCCGGAGACCAGCCGCTCTATGTTCTGCACCGAGCCCTGACTGGGCACGAGGGTCATGTCCACCTCGGGCAGGTCGCGGCCCAGCTGCTCCTTCAGCAGTTCCCCGTAACGTTCGTAGACCCCGCCGCGGGCGCCGGTGGTGAAGACGACCTGGCCACTGGGCGCCGGACCGCCGCCGGGCAGCAGCCACCACAGCAGCAGCGCGAGCACGGCGGCCGCCGCCGCCGTTGCCGCCAGTGGCCGCCGTGCCCACGGGCGCCGTATGTGCGGGGAGACCATGGCTCCGATCCTGCCAGGACCGCCGCGCGGAAGGGAGAGGCGGGGCGGGGGCGGGAGCGCGTACCCTGTCGACTGAGATGAGTGCGAAGACTTACCAGGTGCGCACCTACGGGTGCCAGATGAACGTCCACGACTCCGAGCGCCTGTCGGGCCTGCTGGAGGACGCGGGCTATGTCCGGGCTCCGGGAGACGCCGACGACGCCGACGTGGTCGTCTTCAACACCTGCGCGGTGCGGGAGAACGCCGACAACAAGCTGTACGGCAACCTCGGCCACCTCGCTCCGAGGAAGGCGTCCAGGCCGGGCATGCAGATCGCGGTCGGCGGCTGCCTGGCGCAGAAGGACCGCGACACCATCGTGCGGCGCGCGCCCTGGGTCGACGTGGTCTTCGGCACCCACAACATCGGCAGCCTGCCGGTGCTGCTGGAGCGGGCCCGCGTCGAGCGGGAGGCGCAGGTCGAGATCGCCGAGTCGCTGGAGGCGTTCCCCTCCACGCTGCCGACCCGGCGCGAGAGCGCGTACGCGGCCTGGGTCTCCATCTCGGTCGGCTGCAACAACACCTGCACGTTCTGCATCGTCCCCGCGCTGCGCGGCAAGGAGAAGGACCGCCGGCCCGGGGACATCCTGGCCGAGGTCGAGGCGCTGGTCGCCGAGGGCGTCACCGAGATCACGCTGCTGGGGCAGAACGTCAACGCCTACGGATCCGACATCGGCGACCGCGAGGCGTTCTCCAAGCTGCTGCGCGCCTGCGGGAAGGTCGAGGGCCTGGAGCGGGTCCGCTTCACCTCCCCCCACCCGCGCGACTTCACCGACGACGTCATCGCGGCCATGGCCGAGACGCAGAACGTGATGCCGCAGCTGCACATGCCGCTGCAGTCCGGCTCCGACCGCGTGCTGAAGGCGATGCGGCGCTCCTACCGGCAGGAGCGCTTCCTGGGCATCATCGAGAAGGTCCGGGCCGCGATCCCCGACGCCGCGATCTCCACCGACATCATCGTGGGTTTCCCCGGCGAGACCGAGGAGGACTTCGAGCAGACCCTCCACACCGTCCGCGAGGCCCGCTTCGCGCAGGCGTTCACCTTCCAGTACTCCAAGCGGCCCGGCACCCCGGCCGCCGAGATGGACGGGCAGATCCCCAAGGAGGTCGTCCAGGCGCGGTACGAGCGCCTGGTGGCCCTCCAGGAGGAGATCTCCTGGGAGGAGAACAGGAGGCAGGTCGGGCGGACGCTGGAGGTCATGGTGGCCGAGGGCGAGGGCCGCAAGGACGGCGCCACCCGCCGGCTGTCCGGCCGCGCCCCCGACAACCGCCTGGTCCACTTCACCCGCCCCGACGGCGACGTGCCGCGCCCGGGGGACATGGCGACCGTCGAGGTCACCTACGCCGCCCCGCACCACCTGCTGGCCGAGGGCGCGGTGCTGGGGGTACGGCGCACCCGTGCGGGCGACGCCTGGGAGCGGCGCAACGCCGCGCCCGGGACCGGGCCCCAGGGCGTGATGCTCGGGCTGCCGACCGTCGGCGTCCCCGAGCCGCTGCCCGCCGCGCCGGGTGGCTGCACCGCCCGCTGACGCACCCGCCTTCCGGAGCGCACCGGCGCGCGGACCCGGCGTACGCGCGCCGACCGTGAGCCCGGTGTGCACTGGTTGTGCGCTGGTCAGGCGTGTGCGGGCCCCCTGTGCGCCCGACCGCGGGGAGGGTGTACGGCGGTAGGCTGCGAGCCATGCTTGTCGCCGCCGCCGTATGCCCCTGTCCGCCGCTGCTGGTGCCCGAGGTGGCGGGGGGCGCCGCCCATGAGACGGACGAGGTCCGAGCCGCCTGCTACGACGCCATCGGCGTCCTGGCCGCCGCGCGCCCCGACCGGCTCGTCGTCGTCGGCACCGCCGACCCGGCGGGCCGGGGCAGGTATCCGCAGGGCGCCACCGGATCCTTCCGCCCCTTCGGGGTCGATTTGGAGGTCCGGCTGGGGCCGGGTGAGGGCCCGTCCGCCGGGCATGCGCTGCCGCCGTCCCTGGCCGTGGGCGCCTGGCTGCTGGAACGTACGGGCTGGGGCGCGGCGCCCGTGGAAGGGATCGCGGTGGGGGAGCCGCTGCCGAGGGAGCGCTGCGCGCGGACCGGGCGGGAGCTGGCCGAGCCTGCGGAGCGTGTCGCGCTGCTGGCGATGGGTGACGGCAGCGCCTGCCGGACGATCAAGGCCCCCGGCTACTTCGACGAGCGCGCCCCCGCCTTCGACGCGGACGCGGCCCGGGCCCTGGGCGCCGCCGACCCCGCCGGGCTGCTGGCCCTCGACGAGGAGCTGGCCTACGAGCTGAAGGCCTCCGGCCGGGCCTGCTGGCAGGTGCTGGCCGGCGCGGCCGAGGGCGCGGGGCTCCAGGGGCGGCTGCTGTACGACCGGGCGCCGTACGGTGTCGGCTACCTGGTGGCGAGCTGGTCGTAGGCCGGCCCGCCCTCGCCGTCCCCGCCGGGCGGCGGGGACGGCGGCCGCTCAGGCGCCGGGGCCGGCGGTGTCCCCCTTCTCGTCCCTCTCACGGGTCAGCCGCTCCCGTGCCTCGCGGATCTTCGCATCGCGGGTCCCGGTACGGCGCCGGTGCCTGCCCCTGCTCCCGCCACTGGACGTCTCCCCGGCTTTCCCGCCGTGCCGGCCGGCCATGCCCCTGACCCTGTCCATGATGCCCATGGCGGTCACTCCTTGCCTCTCGCGGTCCTCTCGCGCTCCGTCGGCGGCTCCCGTCCCGGGCCGGAGTCCCCGGCTCCACCCGTGTGCTGCCGCCAATGGCGCGAATGTCCCATATGCACCACAGACCTTACTCGCGCGATGGGAGTTCCGCGTCTCGCGGAGCGGTGCACCGGCCCGCGCCCGGATGCCCGTCCGCGTCCGGTACGCGCGAGGCACGACGGCCGCGGACGCGGGGCGCCGCACAACTCGTTCGGACTCCTCCCCGTGCGTTTGCGAGACTTGGGCCGTGAGCAGCTCACCCCCCAACCCCCGTGTCATCGCCGTGGTCGGCCCCACCGCGGCCGGAAAGTCCGATCTGGGCGTCGCCCTCGCCCGGCACCTCGGAGGCGAGGTGATCAACGCCGACTCCATGCAGCTCTACCGGGGCATGGACATCGGCACCGCCAAGCTGACGCGGGAGGAGCGCCAGGGCGTTCCGCACCGCCTTCTGGACGTCTGGGACGTGACGGTCACCGCCAGCGTCGCCGAGTACCAGCGCCTGGCCCGCGCCGAGATCGACCGTCTGCTCGCCCAGGGGCGCACCCCCGTGCTCGTGGGCGGATCCGGGCTGTACGTGCGCGGTGCCGTCGACGCCCTGGAGTTCCCCGGCACCGACCCGGCCGTACGGGCCCGGCTGGAGGCCGAACTGGCCGAGTCCGGCTCCGGGGCGCTGCACGCCCGGCTCGCCGCCGTCGACCCCGAGGCGGCCCGCGCGATCCTGCCCGGCAACGGCCGCCGGATCGTCCGCGCCCTGGAGGTCGTCGAGATCACCGGCCGCCCCTTCACCGCCAACCTCCCCGGCCCCGACTCCGTCTACGACACCCTCCAGATCGGGGTCGACGTCGCACGCCCCGAGCTCGACGAGCGGATCGCCCGGCGGGTGGACCGGATGTGGGAGGACGGGCTGGTCGAGGAGGTGCGCGAGCTGGAGCGCGCGGGACTGCGCGAGGGCCGCACGGCCTCACGGGCCCTGGGCTACCAGCAGATCCTGGCCGCCCTGGCCGGCGAGTGCACCGAGGACGAGGCGCGCGCCGAGACCGTACGCGCCACCAAGCGCTTCGCGCGGCGCCAGGACTCATGGTTCCGGCGCGACCCGCGTGTCCACTGGCTCAGCGGCGCGGCGGACGATCGCGGCGAACTCCCCGGCAAGGCGCTGGCCCTCCTCGAACGAGCGGTCACAGCCTGATCACGTGATGGCATCGGGACGCCCAGCGGGCGCTGGGCGGCCGCCCGGGCGTGCCATCATCGAGCATCGGCGGGCATCGACCGCCGATTGAGCCGCAGAGCCGGGAGTTGGGAGGGCACGTGGCGATGGAGGCCGGCCCCCGCAACAGCGATGAACCGGTCGTCGGGCAGCTCCGCGCCGCCGGCGACGGCCCGAGGGCCCTGGACGGCGTGGACCCACTGGAGGACGGGAACGGACTCGAGGCGCTGGAGGAAGCGGCCCCCGAGGAGGACGAGTCCTACGGCGAACTCCGCCCGCCCCGGAAACTGCGGCTGTGGCAGCTCGCCCCCATCGTCGGCCTCGGCGCGGCCGGCTCGCTGATGTTCGCCTTCCCGCTCGCCTTCGGGCTCGGCGAGGGCGGGGCGGTGGTCGCCATGCTCGGGCTGCTCCTCAGCTGCTGCGCCGCCGGCTGGGGCATGATGGCCGCCCGCCGCGCCGGCCTCGCCTGGCCGGGCCTGCCCGCGCGCGGCTCCGGAGAGCGTCCCGACTGGCGTCTGGTCATCCTGTACGCGCTGATCGCCGGCGCCATGGTGGCGCTGGCCGTCTGGCGCGTCGCCCGGCTCCGCTAGGCCCTGTCTGACAAATCCCGCCTGCTCCGCGGCGTCTGGCACGCACTCCCCCAGCCTCCGGCCGGGGGCACCCCCATGCCGCGTTGTCGATCGTCGGCGCAGCACGCTGCGCTCTCTTCCCCCGCCTTGCGATCGCACGCACCAGACACCGCGGAGCCCGCCCTTCGGGCGGACAGCGCTACTTGTCAGACAGGGCCTGGTCCGCCCGGCCGCCGGCCCGGCCGGCGGCCGGGCTCCGCCCCGTACGATGGGCACCGTGAACAGCGCAGCAGGGGCCGCAGGCGCGCCCGTGCCGTTCCTCAAGGGGCACGGCACCGAGAACGACTTCGTGATCATCCCCGACCCGGACGGAACGCTTGACCTGCCCGCCGCGGCCGTGGCCCGGCTGTGCGACCGGCGGGCCGGGATCGGCGGGGACGGCCTGCTGCGGGTGGTGCGCTCCGCGGCCCACCCCGAGGCGCTTCCGATGGCCGGCGAGGCCGAGTGGTTCATGGACTACCGCAACGCCGACGGCAGCGTCGCGGAGATGTGCGGCAACGGCGTACGGGTCTTCGCGCGCTACCTCCAGCGCGCCGGGCTGGCCGGGGCCGGCGACCTCGCCGTCGCCACCCGGGCCGGTGTGCGCCGGGTGCGCTTCGCCGGGGACGGCGGCGTCACCGTCCACATGGGCGCCGCCGAGCTGCCCGGCGGCGCCGAGGAGGACGTCACCGTCACGGTGGGGGAGCGCAGCTGGCCCGCGCTCCACGTCGACATGGGCAACCCGCACGCCGTCGCCTTCGTCGACGACCTCGCCCACGCCGGCGATCTGCACACCG
The DNA here is from genome assembly GCF_054072955.1 of Streptomyces sp. SS8. Classification (NCBI taxonomy): domain Bacteria; kingdom Bacillati; phylum Actinomycetota; class Actinomycetes; order Kitasatosporales; family Streptomycetaceae; genus Streptomyces; species Streptomyces sp. SS8. The sequence continues at coordinate 23,125 of NZ_JBSVCZ010000039.1, read as the reverse complement.
CCCCGGCCGTGACGCCGGCCGCGGCCTACCCCGAGGGCGTCAACGTCGAGTTCGTCGTCGGCCGGGGGCCGCGCCACGTGGCCCTGCGGGTGCACGAGCGCGGTTCCGGCGAGACCCGCTCCTGCGGTACGGGCGCCTGCGCGGTCATGGTCGCGGCCGCCCGCCGGGACGGCGCCGACCCGGCCGCGGACGGCGTCCCGGCCACCTACACCGTCGACGTCCCCGGCGGGCGGCTGGTGATCACCGAACATCCGGACGGCGGTGTCGAGATGACCGGCCCCGCCGTGATCCTCGCCGAGGGCACGATCGACCCCGGCCTGCTCGCCGCTTCCTGAGGGCGACCGCTCGAACGGGTGATCCCGGCCACTGCGGACGGGAGGCGGCCCGCGGGGTGTGGGAGGCTCGGTAGGATCAAGCCCCCCGACGCAGTGGGAGGTGCCATGAGCGCAGTACGGAGCCTTCGCAAGCTCGGTCGTGCGGCCCTCCTGGGCCCGTCGCCCCGGCACGCCCTCCCCGACGCCATCGAGCACGTGGCCAAGGCGCACCGCGCCCACCACCCGGGCGCCGACCTCGACATCCTGCGCCGCGCCTACGTTCTGGCGGAGTCCTCGCACCGGGGGCAGACGCGCAAGAGCGGCGAGCCGTACATCACCCACCCGCTGGCCGTCACCCTGATCCTGGCCGAACTCGGCGCCGAGACCACGACCCTGACGGCCTCCCTGCTCCACGACACCGTCGAGGACACCGAGGTGACGCTGGAACAGGTGCGGGCGGAGTTCGGCGAGGAGGTGGGCTACCTCGTCGACGGCGTCACCAAACTGGAGAAGGTGGACTACGGTGCCGCCGCCGAGCCGGAGACCTTCCGCAAGATGCTGGTGGCCACCGGCAACGACGTGCGGGTGATGTCCATCAAGCTCGCCGACCGGCTGCACAACATGCGCACCCTGGGCGTGATGCGGCCCGAGAAGCAGGCGCGCATCGCCCGCGTCACCCGCGACGTGCTGATCCCGCTGGCCGAGCGGCTGGGCGTGCAGGCGCTCAAGACCGAGCTGGAGGATCTGGTCTTCGCCGTGCTGCACCCCGAGGAGTACGACCGCACCCGGGAGCTGATCCGCGAGCACAACGCCGGCTCCGACCCGCTCGCCGGGATCGCCGAGTCGGTGCGGGCCGTACTGCGCGAGGCGGACATCGCCGCCGAGGTCCTCATCCGGCCGCGGCACTTCCTCTCCGTCCACCGGGCCCGCGCCAAACGCGGTGAGCTGGGGCCCTGCGACTTCGGACGGCTGCTGATCCTGGTCGCCGAGAACGCCGACTGCTACGCGGTCCTGGGGGAGCTGCACACCTGCTTCACGCCGATGATGTCGGAGTTCAAGGACTTCATCGCGGTACCGAAGTTCAACCTGTACCAGTCGCTGCACACCGCGGTCGCCGACAACGGGGGGCGGGTGGCCGAGGTCCTGGTCCGCACCCACCGGATGCACCGGGTCGCGGAGGCGGGGGTGATCGCCCTCGGCGACCCGCACCGGACCTCCGGCGCCTCCGGTGCCGAGCCCGCGGGCGAGGCGGCCGCCGCGGACGACGGACGCGCCGACCCCACCCGTCCCGGCTGGCTGGAGCGGCTGCTGGAGTGGCAGAGCCACGCGCCCGACCCGGACACCTTCTGGGCCGAGCTGCGCGACGACCTCGCCCAGGACCGCGAGATCACCGTCTTCTGCACCGATCCGGGCGGTCCCGGCCGGACCGCCGCCCTCCACCTGCCCGCGGGCGCCACCTGCGTGGACGCGGCCTACGCCCGTTACGGCGCGGCCGGGCACGCCCTGGTCGGCGCCCGGGTGGACGGACGGCTCGCGGCGCTGGGCACCGTACTGAGCGACGGAGACTCGCTGCAGCTGCTGATGGCCCCCGAGGGCACCTCCGGCCCCTCCCCGCAGTGGCTGGAGCACGCCCGCACCCCCACCGCGCGGATCGCCATCCGCACCTGGCTCGACGCCTGCGCGGAGGACGGCGGGCGGCCGGAGGGGACGGGCGGGGAGTCCGGTGCGACCTGTCCGTCCGAGACCAGGGAGCCCGCCTCCCCTCGGGCCGCCGTACCCGACGGCCCGGACCGGGCCGTACGGGCCCGCGAGAGGGCCGCGGCCGTGGCCGGGCTGCCCGGCGCCCCCGTACGGCTGGCCCGCTGCTGCACGCCGGTGCCACCCGACGCCGTGGTCGGTTTCACGGTGCGCGGCGGCGCGGTGACCGCCCACCGGGAGAGCTGCCCCACCGTGGCCCGGATGACCGCCGCCGGACGCGAGACCGTGGCCGTGCGGTGGCAGGACTCCGGCGCGGGCTGCCGGGTGACGCTGTACGCCGAGTCGCTGAGCCGCCCGCACCTCCTGGCCGACCTGACCGAGGCCATCGCGGCGGAGGGCGCCGCCGTGGTCTCCGCCGAGGTGGAACCGCCCAGGGAGCACCGGGTGCGCCACACCTACACCCTGCGGCTGGAGGACGCCGGCGAGCTGCCCCGGCTGATGCGCGCCATGCGGGAGGTGCCCGGCGTCTACGACGTCGTCCGGGCCACCCGCCCCCAGCCCTGAACGGCCCGCCAGGGGGCCCGCCCGGGGGAGCCCCGGCCCCCGGAAGGGCGGGAGGCCTCGCAAACCAGGTGACGGCCGGGCCGCGCCGTGCCACCATCATCGTGTCCGGGACGGGCCGCGGCCCGTATCCGTACCGGTCCCCGTGCTCGTGCCGGCGGGAATGTTCCGGGCGCCGCGCACGTTGACCCGGATACCTTCACTCCATCGACGTAAGGACTCACTTGACCTTCTCTTCCTCCCTTCCGCAGAACGGCCAGCGCCTCGCCGAGACGTACCGCCGAGCCGACGCCCTGATGGAGGAGGACGTCGCTTGGAGCCAGGACATCGACGGCGAGCGTGACGGTGACCAGTACGACCGCTCCGAGCGCGCCGCCCTGCGCCGCGTCGTGGGCCTGTCCACCGAACTCCAGGACGTCACGGAGGTCGAGTACCGGCAGCTGCGGCTGGAGCGCGTGGTGCTCGTGGGCGTGTGGACCTCCGGCACCGCGCAGGACGCCGAGAACTCCCTCGCCGAGCTCGCAGCCCTGGCCGAGACCGCGGGCGCGCTCGTCCTCGACGGTGTGATCCAGCGCCGTGACAAGCCGGACCCGGCCACCTACATCGGCTCCGGCAAGGCGCACGAGCTGCGCGACATCGTGGTCGAGACCGCGGCCGACACCGTCGTGTGCGACGGTGAGCTCAGCCCCGGCCAGCTGATCCACCTCGAGGACGTCGTCAAGGTCAAGGTGGTGGACCGCACCGCCCTGATCCTCGACATCTTCGCCCAGCACGCCAAGTCCCGCGAGGGCAAGGCGCAGGTCTCGCTCGCGCAGATGCAGTACATGCTGCCCAGGCTGCGCGGCTGGGGCCAGTCGCTGTCCCGGCAGATGGGCGGTGGCGGCTCCGGGTCCTCCGGCGGCGGCATGGCCACCCGTGGTCCCGGTGAGACCAAGATCGAGACGGACCGGCGGCGGATCCGCGAGAAGATGGCGAAGATGCGCCGGGAGATCGCGGAGATGAAGACCGGCCGCGACGTCAAGCGGCAGGAGCGGCGCCGCAACAAGGTGCCCTCGGTCGCCATCGCCGGGTACACCAACGCGGGCAAGTCCTCGCTGCTCAACCGGCTCACGGGCGCGGGCGTGCTGGTGGAGAACGCGCTGTTCGCCACCCTCGACCCGACCGTACGCCGTGCCGAGACCCCCAGCGGGCGCGCGTACACCCTGGCCGACACCGTCGGCTTCGTACGCCATCTGCCGCACCACCTCGTCGAGGCGTTCCGCTCCACGATGGAGGAGGTCGGTGACGCCGACCTGATCCTCCACGTGGTCGACGGCTCGCACCCGGCGCCGGAGGAGCAGCTCGCCGCCGTGCGCGAGGTGATCCGGGACGTCGGCGCGGTGGAGGTGCCCGAGATCGTGGTGGTCAACAAGGCGGACGCGGCCGATCCGCTCATGCTGGCGCGGCTGCTGCGCGCCGAGAAGCACGCCATCGCCGTCTCCGCCCGCACCGGGCAGGGCATCGAGGAGCTGCTGGAGCTGATCGACCGGGAGCTGCCGCGCCCGGCCGTGGAGCTGACGGCGCTGGTGCCCTACACCCGCGGCGACCTGGTGTCCCGGGTCCACGCCGACGGGGAGATCCTCTCCACGGAGCACACCGAGGGCGGCACGCTGCTCACGGCCCGCGTCCACGAGGAGCTGGCGGCCGAACTCAGGGCGTACGTGACCGCGGGCACGGGGGCCTGACCCCCGGCACCGCACGTGCCCCGCGACAGCGCGCACCGGGCCCGTCCCCTCCTCGGGGGCGGGCCCGCGGCCGTGCGGTGGGGGAGGGGCGGGCATACTGAGTTCATGATCAGAGTGCTGGTCGCCGAGGACATGCACGTGGTGCGGGCGGGACTGGCGGAGATCCTGGGCGGGCAACTGGGCATCGAGGTCGCCGGGCAGGCGGCCGACGGCCCGTCCGCGCTGGAGGCGGCCCTGCGGCACGGGCCCGACGTCGTGGTCCTCGACATCGATCTGCCCGGTCTGGACGGCATCTCGGTGGCCGCACGGCTGCGCGAGAGGCTTCCGGCGTGCCGCTGCCTGATGCTCACCGCGCTGGACCGCCCCGGACTGTTACGCAGGGCCCTGGACGCCGGAGCGGCGGGTTATCTGCTGAAGACCGCCACGCCGGGTGAGCTCGCCTCGGCCGTGCGCACCGTCGCGTCCGGGGGACGGGCCGTCGATCCCCGCCTGGCCGAACTGAGTTCGGAACTGGGGAAGAACCCGCTGACCGCGCGTGAGGCCGGGGTGCTGCGGCTGTCCGCGGGCGGGGCGGGGGCCCGGGAGATCGCCGCGGAGCTATTCCTCGGCGTGGGTACGGTGCGCAACCGCATATCCTCCGCGGTGGGCAAACTCCACGCCCGCACCCTCGTCGACGCCGTCAGGATCGCCGAGCGCAACGGCTGGATCTAGCGGCAGCACGACCGACAGCCGGAACGATCCGTCCCCGGCCGCGAAGGTCAGGGCGCCGCCGAGCACCGCCGCCCGGGCCGCCAGACCGGCCAGCCCCGCGCCGGTGAGCGGCCGGCGGCGCGGAGCGCCGTCGTTGGCGACGGTGAGCTCCACCCGCCCGTCGTGCTCGTTCACGGCGATCTCGCAGTTCACGGCCCGGCTGTGCCGCAGGAGGTTGCCGGTGGCCTCCCGCAGCGCCGCGCCCAGGCAGTTGCCCACGGCCGGCGACAGCCGACTGTCCGGCGGGGCGGTGACACGGGTGGTGATGCCGGCCTGGGTGAGCAGCCGCCGGGCGTGGACGATCTCGGCCTGCAGTGACACCGACAGCCGCCCGTGCGCCACCGCCCGTACCTCGGCGTGCGTACGGCGGGCCAGCGCCGCGGCCTCGGCCAGCGCGCGCCGGGTGGAGTCCTGCGAAGCGGGCGAGCCCGCACCACAGGTCCCCGCACGGTGCAGCGCGGACTCGCACCGGACCGCTATCGACACCAGCGAGGACCCCAGCAGATCGTGCAGGTCCCGGGCGACCCGGTCGCGTTCGCGCTGCTCGGCCAGCCGGGCGGCCTGGCGATCACCGAGGCCACCGAGTACGACGGACAGGGCCGGGTCACCAGGCAACTGCTGCCCGGTGCCACCGGCACCGACGCCGCCACCCGGGTGACGACCTACTGGTCCGCGAGCGGCACCGGTGCCTGCGCCGGGCGTCCGGAGTGGGCCGACCTGGTCTGCTCGGTCTCGCCCGGCGGCGCGATCACCGGAGGCGGGACCAACCCCGCCCAGCTGCCGACCACCACCACCGAGTACGACTGGTGGGGCAACGCGGCCAAGGTCACCGAGACCGCGAACGGCGTCACCCACACCACCACCGCGTCCCACGACGACGCGGGCCGTCCCACCACGGTGAAGACCACCGGCGGTGTCGGGCAGGCGGTGCCGGAGACCACCACCGAGTACGACCCGGCCACCGGCCAGGCCGTCAAGACGATCTCGCCGACCGGCGGCACGATCACCCGGGCCTACGACCGGCTCGGCCGCCTCATCTCCTACACCGACGCCGACGGCGGGAAGACCACCACCGAGTACGACCTGCTCGACCGCCCGGCGAAGGCCACCGACACCGTCCCGTCCACCATCACCTACACCTACGACCACACCACCGAGCCCCGCGGCCTAGTGACGAAGACCACCGACTCCGTCGCAGGAGCCTTCTCGGCCACCTACGACGCCGACGGCTCGGTCGCCACCGAGAAACTGCCCGGCGGCCACACCCTCACCATCACCGAGGACACCACCGGCTCGACCACCGAACGCACCTACACCCGCGACAGCGACGGCACTCTGGTCTACTCGGACACGGTGACCGAGTCCGTCCACGGGCAGGTCACCAGCCACGCGGGCTGGTCCGGCCAGACCTACCGCTACGACGCGATCGGCCGCCTCACCACCGTCGAGGACACCGCCGACACGGTCTGCACGCGCCGCGCATATACCTTCGACGCCCGGACCAACCGCAAATCCCTGACCACCGCGGCCGGTGCGCCCGGCGCCGACTGCCCCAGCACCGGAGGCACCACCAGCCACACCTACGACAGCGCCGACCGCCTGGTCGACGCCGGCTACGCCTACGACGCCTTCGGCCGTACCACCGCGGCGCCCGGCAACGGCACGATCGGCTACTACGCCAACGACCTGGTCCACCGGCAGACCGCCGGCGGCAAGCGGCAGACCTGGACGCTGGACGCCGATTTGCGCTTCCGCTCCTGGACGGTGGAGACCGGCAGTGGCACCTCCTGGACGCAGACGGCGTCCAAGCGCAACCACTACGACGGCGACGGCGACAATCCCCGCTGGATCGTGGAGGACACCGCCACCGGGGCCCTGACCCGCAACGTCGACTCCGTCTCCGGGGACCTGGCCGCCACCACCGGCAGGACCGGCGACACCGTCCTGCAGCTGTCCAACATCCACGGTGATGTGGCCCTCCAGCTCCCGCTGGACACCTCCAAGGCGCCCGTCGCCCTGGACAGCGACGAGTACGGCAACCCCCGGGCAGGTCAGCCGGTCACCCGCTACACCTGGCTCGGCGCCAAGCAGCGGTCCACCGAGACCCTCACCGGCCTCACCCTCATGGGCGTTCGCCTCTACAACCCGGCCACCGGCCGGTTCCTGTCCATCGACCCGGTCTACGGCGGCAACGCCAATGCCTACGAGTATGTCAACGCCGACCCGCTCAACCGCTACGACCTCGATGGCAAATGGGGCTGGGCCAAGAACAAGTGGAAGAAGTTCAAAAAGTCCCGAGTCGCCAAGTGGGCCTGGCGGAACAAGTGGGACATAGCCCTGACGGCGGCCGGTTTCATCCCCGGCCTCGGAGCGGCGGCCTGGGCCTACCGTGCCTACCGCATCGTGCGCGTCGCTCGTGCGACGAGGGGTATGGCCGGCGGCATTCGGTCCACGCGAGCCACTTCTCGGCTTGCCGGGCGGATGTGGGTCGGCAGAGGTGCCAGGAGATTCAGGACCGACAACGGCGGGCGAGGCTACATCTCGCGTGACAGGACACGGCAGTGGCGAGCCCCCGAGCGCAAGGCCGACGGCCACTGGAAGTCGAACTTCCAGTGGCGTACGGGGCGCAAGGGCAAGTGGCCGAATAACTACCACGTGTACCACCGCGGTCGTTAGAAGCGATTGAGTGAACAGGGGGTGCCGGGTCTTCCGGCACCCCCGCCGCGCCGCTCGCGGTGAGAAAGGGGAAACATGAGTAGGTTCCAGCAGGTCAACGGTCTGATCGGGATCGGACGGGATTCGGCGGGCCTGGAGTTCTACCTGCGGGTCAAGACCGGCGAACTCGTCTACGACGACGCGGAGCGTGAAGAGTACATCCAGATCTACCGGTACCAGACGGCCACCTCAGGAGCGGAGGCCGACGTCACGGACATGTTCGAGACCGACGATCTGGAGGCCCTGAACCAGGAACTGATGGGGGGGTGTGTCTCCTGGTACGGCGAGGACCTGATTTTCCGCCCTGCCACGACCGACGAGAAGGAGCAGATCCACGCGGTGACCGGCTGGTGACCACGCTGCTGCGGAGCCGCACCGTGCCTTGGGACCGGTTATACCGGTGCCGGCCGATCGCTGAGCACACCGCGTGGTCGGGAGCTCCGCGGCGTACGTGGCCGCGCGTGGCTGGGAGGCCGGCGCTGGACCCGGTCCGGTCCGGACCGAGACGTGGTCGGGGACGTTCCCGGTTGGCCGCCCCATCCGGGGCGGCTTCCGTCAAGTCTCGATCGAGGCTCTGGCCTGCTATGGACCGGGTCGTCGGTCGCGGTTGGCCACGGCTCCACCGGAACGGACGTAAGGGCTTCGCGTGACTACCGGGGCCTGCCGACCGCCGCCCACCACCCACTCGGCGGCTCCGTCGTGTTCGTCCAGGAGAGTCTCGACGTGCTCAAAGTCGCCGTACAGAGCAGGTGGAGCCGGCCGTATATCCACTCGCGCCATCACCCCCGCAACTTCGCGAGGGGCGGTCGACGCGTGATCCGAGAGGCGCGCGCCACGCCATCGTCTGGCGGGCCAAGGGATCGTTCAACGGTCGCCGTGGACACTAAGAACTGGTGGTCAACTACAGAACACGGAAAATCCTGCACCACCAGTTCAGGGGACGGTAGGCTGTGATATTTCACTTCGATCGGGAGCGAGTTCCTACGGCCGGGAAGCTTCTCTACCTCGAGGACGAGCAGTCCTTCTTCTTCGAGGAGAACGGCTCCTCCGCGGGACTTGTGGAGAAACAGAACCGGGCGGACATCACGGTGGGGCCGGTGGATCTGAGTGTTTCCCTGGCCACCGGCGCCCTGCTGTTCGCCACGGGATACGTTCCGCGCCGGTCCTGGAAGTCTGGCAAGGTGACCCCGCCCCGGTACCAAGCTGGGTCCGTGCGAGTTTCCGGGAGGGATTCCATACCCGGCATGGCCGTCCTCGTCGACGACATGCGCCATGATGTCGTCCTGGACGGGAGAACCGGCTGGGTGCTGGTGGCCGGGGCCGCACCCACTAGCCTTGATCTTTCGTGAGGGTCCGCCGACGGAGTCGGCGGACCGTCTCGTTTTCGGTGGCTGATGGCGGGCATCCCGAGGGCCCGAGTGTCGCCTCGGGTGGGCGCCGGGTTCCACTGCTCCGGGCTGGGTCCTCTTCTCGTAGGGACAGGCGAATCCGTTGGTCAGCCGGGTTGGGCAGGAGGGCGAGCCGTTCGAGGGCGGCGGTGATGTGGCCGGTCCAGGGCCAGTGCCGGGCGAGGCGGAGGATGCGGCGGCGGCCGGTGGTGACGAGCTGGCCGGCCGCGGTGAACAGGCGCAGCCGCAGGCGGCGGGGTTCCCAGAGGCGGGCGGCGCCGGTCAGGGCGAGCATCGGCAGCCTCCCCCAGACTTCGTCCGGGGGTGCCCCCAGCCAGCAGATCCAGGGCGAGCTGGACGATCTCCAGCCAGACCTTGTTCTGGGCGGTGCGGTGCAGGGGCAGGTTGCGCAGGCCGGTCGCGCGGGCGGCGCGGATACGGTCCTCGGCCCGGGCCCGCAGCCGGTGGCGGAGCTCGAGCTCGGCGATCGGCCGGCCCGGGGTGTTGGTGGCGAAGCAGGTGATCCGCATGCCGTCCGCGTCGGTGATCCTCAACTGGGCCCCGGGATGCGGTCTTTCCTTGCGGACGATCAGCCGCATCCCTTTCGGCCAGCCGTGAAGGACGTCGCTGGCCAGTTCGGCGACCCAGGCGCCGTCGCGGATCTCGCCGTCCGTTTCGACGGCCGGCGTCCAGGCCGGTGCCGGGATCTTGAGGACGTGGCTGTGGATGGTCTCGGTGATCACCATGCCGACCGAGTAGGACAGCCAGCGTCCTCGCTGCGCGAGCCAGGACACGAGGGCATGGGTGCCGCCGGCGGAATCGCAGCGGATGAGGGTCTGCCGCCCGCGCCGGTAGGTCTTCGGTAGTTGGGCCAGGGCGAGGCGGGCGGTGGTGATGTGGTCGGCGGCGGTGTTCGAGCCCGCGTTCCCGGGCCTGAGCAGGGCGGCGACCGGCTCTCCGGTGCTGCCCGGGCCGTGGTCGACGAAGGCCGTCAGTGGGTGATGGCCGTAGGTCTTCTTCCAGGTCGCGGCCGCGTCCTGTTTGTCGGAGTGTGCGATCATCAGGACGCCGTCGAGGTCGACCGTGACCTGTCCGTCGGCGTCCGGGGCATTCTCCCCGGCCAGGGACCAGACCCGCTGCCGGACTTCGGACCGTGCGGACCGGATGGCGGTCAGGGCCTTCTCGCCGGAGGTGGCGAGGGTGTCGATCAGGCGGGAGACGGTCGGATCGGAGGCGACCGGGCCGAAGACGGCCGGCTCGGCCCGCAGCATCGCGACGTCCGCGAGGCAGTCCCCGCCCAGCGCCACCGCCAGGGCGACGTCCAGCAGGACCGACCCGGCCTGGGAGACCACGGCTCGGCCGTCATCCTGGACACGGACATGGGGGTAGGACCCGGTAGGCTGCTTCACCTGGAAAGTGCCTCCGACAGGAGCGGGAACAAGGACCTCAGCAATCCTCATTCTCGCTGGTCAGAGGCACTTTTCGCTTACCTGACCGCCTGTCGGACAGCCCGCTTCATGAAAGCGTGAGGCTAGCGAGGCCCTCCTGTTCGCGGAGGGAACGGTGCTCGGGATCGATGACGCCGGCCACTTCAGCGGTCTGTGGATGAAACCTGAGTTCATCGGTTGATCAGCAGCAGTCATACAGGGCGGCTTCCTCTCCTGCAGAAGGGCGGGAGCCGCCCTTCTGCAGGAGAGGAACACCCCCGGCGCACCGGCAGGCCGCCGACGGCAAGCGGCACCTCCTGGACGCAGACGGCGTCCAAGCGCAACCACTACGACGGCGACAATCCCCGCTGGATCGTGGAGGACACCGCCACCGGGGCCCTGACCCGCAACGTCGACTCCGTCTCCGGGGACCTGGCCGCCACCACCGGCAGGACCGGCGACACCGTCCTGCAGCTGTCCAACATCCACGGCGACATCGCCCTCCAGTTCCCGCTGGACACCACCAAGGCCCCTGTCGCCCTGGACAGCGACGAGTACGGCAACCTCCGACCGGGCCAGTCGGTCACCCGCTACACCTGGCTCGGCGCCAAGCAGCGCTCCACCGAGACCCTCACCGGCCTCACCCTCATGGGCGTCCGCCTCTACAACCCGGCCACCGGCCGGTTCCTGTCCATCGACCCCGTCTACGGCGGCAACCTCAACGCCTACGGCTACCCCGGCGACCCCGTCAACCAGTTCGACCTCGACGGCAAGGCCTGATACCACAAGGTCGGACGGTGGGCCTGGCGCGACAAGTGGAACATCGCGTTGACGGCTGCCACGTTCGTGCCGGGACTGGGCGCTGTGGCCTGGGGAGTCAGGGCGTATCGCGTGGTCCGCGCCTTCAACGCCGGGAAGTCGTCGATACGAGCTACTCGCGCGTCGAGCTGGCTGGCCGGAAAGATGCATGTCGGCTGGCGTGGCGTCACGCGCACCTGAACCCGGAACGGCAAGGCACGCTGGTACCACAAGGGGAACAAGCACTGGCGCTCCGCTGCGGGAAGAGGAACCAGGGCGGGTACGTGTCCAACATCGAGCGGTACCAGAGGGGACATCATCTGCACCGGAACCTGCACATCCAGCACCGGAAGCCGAGAAGGCGGGCGCCATGGTGGTGAAGCCCGAGGGCAACCGGATCGGCAAAGCGGCCAAGGGACAGCCGGCCGGCTGTGTTGTACTGCTGGAGCCCTACGCCGAGGGCGCATGGCTCCTCTACTGGACTGACCCTCGTATCGCCGAGGCGGAACGGGAGCCCGGAAAGGACGTCGGCGACCGGCTGATCCCCACCGAGGGCGATCTGCCGTACGTGCTCGACGAGGAGCTGGCGGTCGTCTGGGCGAACGCGGACGAAGCGGAACGGTTGAGCTGGGAGTTCTTCTCGCGTGAGGAGCCCTTGTCCCGGTCCCTGTCGCAGCGGTTGTTCCGGCGCGGTCGACGCTCCGGCAGCTGACGAAGGCGTGTGCCGCGCAGTGGCCAGTTGTGGGTGCGGTTGTCCGCGACCAGGAGCGAGAAGGTGTCCGGGAGCGGACGGGTGTGTGCACGCCTGTGCCCGCACGGACGTAGCCGACGTCGGCCGGGGGCGGCAGACCGCCTCGGGTCGGGCTGCCGGACCCGGCGGGCCCTCCCCCTGAAAGCCGTCACCCGTTTTAGGGTGTTTCGCGCAATGCATCGACCCTTACGTTACAAGTCATGTCATTTCGGCATTTCTGGGTGGATGTAGTTTGCTGTTGCTGATCACTTGGGGCCGCTGGACCAAGAAGGCCGTCGGCAAGGCGGCCAGAGCTGCGATCGTCGTTTCCTGGCTTCTGCTCCTTTCGGCGGTTGTGTACGTCCGGAGTGCAGGAAACGCTTGGTGAACTATGAATTCCAGGCCGACAGTCTGCCGCTGGGTCCGGTTTTCAAGAACCGGGCCCAGCGGCCCAGCTGTTCGCGGACGAGCGTCCCGCCTCCGAGAGGGAATGAAATGCACAGAATCTCCCAATCTGCCATGTATGTGGTGTCGCTCTTTATTTCATCCGTTTTCCTTCTTGATACTTGGTTGTTTGTTCTGCCTCCAGTCGGTGCCGGTATCGTTGGGTTTGTGCTGCTCCCATCTTTCCGACGCAGATGGGCGGCGAGAAAGGAAAGGCGGTCTGGGGGCGGGGTTCCGGCGCAGTAGGATGACCGGCCGATTCCAAGGCCCGCGTGGTGAGACTTTCATCCACCGGGTTGCGAGGGCGAATGGTCGGACAGCCTGCACGGGTGCCACTGCGGTCGTCCTGGCCGGGGGACTGGACAGGGGTGCCGGATCTTCCGGTCCCCTGCTGCACCGCTCGTTGTGGGGGAGGAAGCATGAATGGGTTCCAGCAGGTCGACGGTCCGGCTGGGAGCGGGCGGAGCCCGGCGGGGCCGGGGAGGCTGGGATTCCGGGCCGCGGTGGCGTTCCGGAACGTGTGGTTCCTGACCGCGGTGACCGCGGGGACGGCGGTCGCGAGGGGGGGGAGGGCCTCCTGTCGTTCGCGGTGGATCTTCCGGCCACGGTCCTGCTGGGCTACGTCCTGGTGGCCCTCTTCTTCCCGCCCGGCGTGAACCACCCGGACACGGCCGGACGGTGGCGTGAGGGGTTTTCGCGTGCCACGGCCGCCGAGCGGTTCGCCTGGTTCCTGTCCTGGCTGGCCGCCGGGGTCGTGGTGGTGTTCGCGGTGGGGATCATCTGCGGCCCGGTCTTCTTCGGAGGAGACCCGGCCGGTCTTCTGGAGGGGGCCGTTTCCCTTCTGCTCGACCCGGGCTCCGCCGTGCCGGTGGCGGTTTTGGCGGTCTGGTGCGCGCTGTCCCCGGTGGTGTGGCCGGTCAGGGGGCGTTATCTGCGGTGCTGGTCTGCGCCGCGGGCCGGGGAGGCGGCGGCCGACAGGCCGCGACCCGGATCACGGTCGGCCGTGTGATGGGCGGGGCAGTCCCCCGGCACGGACATGCATGAAGGCGACGGGGACGGGAACGGCTCGCGCGCGGGCGGCTGACCGCACGAACCGGTACGCCTCTCAGCAGGACTGCTCGATGTAGAGCAGTCTCCTTCCGTCGTCGGACTGTCCGCGAAAAGCCGCGTAGCTGGGGTGGCCCTCGCGGCCGAGGCGGTCTTCGACCTCGGCCCACGCAGCTTCCCTGTCCTGCGCAGCCGTCCCGACGCGGCGCAGGACATCGCCCGCGCCGTCACCGATGATCACCACGTCGGCCCGGCGCATGAGCCGCCTGGCCATCCGGGCGTCGAGCGGGTGCTTGGTCAGCACCCATGCGTCGCCGTCGCCGTCGACGAGAAGTCCTGCGGTCGCCGGAGACGGGACGAACTCGCCGCCGGTCTCCTCCGCCGGCCCCAGCGACTGCAGTATCCGCGCGAAGCCTCCGCCGCGGCGAGATGATTTCTTCGGCATGCGGACCAGTCTCCCGGACCCGCCCCCGGAGCACCACACCCACAAACCCACCGGCATCACATGCGGTATGCCGACTCCTCGAAGACCTCCTGGGAATGCTGATCCTTTGCGGGAACCACCTTCGGGGCCGGAAGGCACCGCATGGATCACCACGACTGAACGCCTCACCCATCGGCCGGACAGGTCGGCAGCCAAGGAGAAACCATGTCCCTCTCGCGAATCGGCATCGTGCTGATGCCGACCGGTGCCGTAGTCACGGTTCTCGGAGCAGCTATGTACGTTCTTCCTGGCCCGGGGCTCCCCGTGCTCAGCCCGGGCCTGCTCCTCCTGGCTTCAGGAGCCGTGATGCGGGCCATTGGTGGACACCGCCAGGACCAGCCTTGCGATTCCACGAAGCGGGCTGTCCGGCAGATGGGAAATCGAGCAAAAAATTCCTCCGACCATCAAGGATAATGATGTCGAATTCCTTGTTCTCGTCGAAATCGGGAGGGATGAGGGCATCCTGAACTGTGGGAACCGGAGTGTGGAACGGAGCGCTGTAGGCTTCGGGAAGACGCTCGGTGCCGAAGCCGCCCACACCGTGCTCGGAACGGAGGCAGGCATCGGGATCCACACGGGGAGGTTTCGTGACGGACGCGGAGAGGGGCACGAGGCCTCCTGCGGTGGCGCGGGCGGAGGCGGCCCTGCGCTCCCTCGGGACGCCGGACACCGCTTTCGCCCGGCGCGATGTCGAAGGGGGCGGCTGGTTCGCCGACTGGAGCGGCGACATCTCCGGCTCCGACGTGTACATCGGGCTGATGGGAGGATCACCGGCCGCGTCGTCGGTGCGCCTGCTACTCGACGACTGGGTGTTCGAGGACGTGGCCTGCGCGGACGTCGGGGAACTGCTCCTGGGCATTTTCTCCGGCCGGGCGACCATCACGAGACGGCGTTCCTTCCCGTTCTCCTCCATCGCGGTTCTGGAACATGCCGTCGGGGGCGTCCGCTGCTCCGCCACGAGACGCCTCGGTCCGGACGAGGAACCACAACCCTGGGAGCGGCCCTTGATCGCCGGGTGAGAGAGGAAGCGGGTGGGCGGGTGCTGCGGTTTCCGGCCAGGGGGCCGCACCTGTATACGCGCAAGCTGTCTGCCCCCTTCGAGGGGCACGGACGGCGACGTGCGGCCCCGGCAGATCACCGCCACGGCCGAGCACCCCTTCCACGCCTGGGGACAGGGCGGGTCAACGCGTTCGAACCGCACACCGGGGAACGTCCGGTGACCCCGGACGGCCGGTGCCCACCGTCACAGGCACCAGCCGTACTCAGGCGGTCCACATCGTCCGGTCCTCTGCCAGGGGAGCAGATGGCGAGGTCGCGCATAGTGCGGTCCCGCTGCCCTTACCGGAGGGAGAGAACGTGGGGGACATGACCGCCGGGGCGCGCGTGGCAGACCTCGCCGTCGCGTACGCGGTCCTGGTCGACGCGACCAACGCGTGCGACGCCCTGGACGAGGTGGTCGTGGCCGCCGACACCTGGGCCTCGGCCGTGGACCTCGTCCGGGCCTGCGGCTATCTCAAGGTCCCAAGGCGGGCCACGAGCGGCGCGATCTCGGCAGAGGCGGTCGAAGCGGCCCTCACGGCCCCCGGAACGGTCCTCCGGAAACGCTTCATGTCGGACATGCCGTGGGCGCCCGCCGCGAGGTGAGGGGGCCCGCCTCCGCGGGGTGGTGCGGTGGAGACGGCACGCGTCCCCGCGTCCGGACGTCACATCGGCTGGAACGGCTGGAGACCACGAGCGTTCAGAGCCCCCCGAAGGCATCGTCACCGCACCGCACCGCCCGGCTTCCGTCGGCCGACCGTGATCCGGGGCACGCTCCACCGGGCGGCCGGGGGCGCGGCCGTACGATGGGCAGGACGGCGCGCATCCCGTCCCGGGAGCGCGACCCTACCCACCTTCGAGGAGTCGGCACCGTGCTGCGCACCATGTTCAAGTCGAAGATCCACCGTGCCACGGTCACCGAGGCGGATCTCCACTACGTGGGGTCCGTCACGATCGACGCGGACCTGATGGAGGCCGCCGACCTGCTGCCCGGAGAGCTGGTCCACATCGTCGACATCACCAACGGCGCCCGCCTGGAGACCTACGTCATCGAGGGGCGGCGCGGCTCCGGGGTGATCGGGATCAACGGCGCGGCCGCGCACCTGGTCCACCCCGGGGACCTGGTGATCCTCATCAGCTACGCGCAGATGGACGACGCCGAGGCCCGCTCCCACCGGCCCGCGGTGGTGCACGTCGACGCCGACAACCGCATCGTGGAGCTGGGCAGCGACCCGTCCGAGCCGGTGCCCGGCAGCGACACGGTGCGCAGCCCGATGGCCATGGTCTGACCCACCGGGCGTACCGCCCCCGCACCCGCGGACAGGCCGAGGGCCCCGCCGCTCCCCCGAAGGGAGCGGCGGGGCCCTTTGCGTACCGTCTCCGGCGCGTTCAGTTCTTGCCGGCGAACTTCTCGCTGACGCCCTCCAGGACGCCCTCGGCCTCCTCGCCCAGCCGCGGACCGGCCAGCCAGGTGTGGTCGATTGTGCCGATGGAGGTGACCGACACCAGCGTCTGCCCACCGGAGGAGCCCTCGGCGAACCAGCCGCCGCCGGAGGAACCGCCGGTCATGGTGCAGCCGATGCGGTACATCGTGGACTCCGACTCGCTCAGGGTCAGTCGGCCCGGGCGGTCGGTGCAGGTGTGCATGGTGAGCCCGTCGAAGGGCGGGGCGGCGGGGTAGCCGTAGGCCCGCACGGAGGAGAGGGAGGCCACCGACGGCTTGCCGAAGTCGACCGGTACGGCGGTGCCGACGGTCTCCTCCAGCGACTTGCCGCTCTTGTCCTCGGCCTCCACCCGCAGCACGGCGAAGTCCTGCGAGGCGCCCAGACCGCCGGTCTCGGCGCCGTCGGAGATCCAGTGCTCGGTCGTCTGCGCCCAGGTCGCCCAGAACACGCCGTGCGGGGCGACATCGGTGGGGGAGGCCTGCTCCAGTTCGGAGACCTTCAGCGCCGAGTCGTTGTAGGCGGGCACGAAGACGACGTTGCGGAACCAGCCGCCGGACGAGCCCGCGTGCACGCAGTGCCCGGCGGTGGCCACCAGATTGGACTTCCCCGGGCTGCGGGGGTCCTCGACGACGGTGCCGGAGCAGACCATGGGGCCCTTGGGGGTGTCCATGAACACCTTGCCCACCGCCGGGGCGTTCTCCCGGTACGGCGTCGCGACCGGCCGGGCCTTCCTCGGCGCGGGGTCGGGGTCGGTGACGCCCTCGTCGCCCTCACCACCGGTGCTCCCGTCACCGGTGTCGGGGTCGACCCTGCGGTCGTTCTCCTCGGCGTCCTTCATCCGGTCCGGGTCCCACAGGCCCTCGATGATCGGGTTGACGAAGTCCCTGGCCTCACGCAGCCAGTCGTCCTTGTCCCAGTTCCGCCACTCCCCGTTCTTCCACTTCTCGGGGTCGAAGTCCTTGAGGGCGGCGGGCAGTTCCTCCGGCAGACGCAGGCCGTCGATGCCGGGTCCGCCCTTCCCGCCCTCCCCGTCCGGCGCGGTGGCACCGGGACTGGCCTGCGCACCGGACTCGTCCTCGGCGGGGCCGCACGCGGCGGCGGTGACGGCCAGGGCCGCGGCGATCGCCGCTGCGGCCAGCGCGGACCGCCTCCTGCTCGTAGCTGACATGGACTGAGAATCCCCCTGGAACGGAACGCCGCACCTGGCGGCCTGACACGGGCCCCGCCGAGCGGGGCGGGCCCCACTATGCCGGTGCTGCGGGGGACGGCGCACGGCGGGTCCGCGGTTCCAACTCCCTCGGGAGGCGGGGATCTTGCCCCGGACCGTGATCCGGCGGGGGCGCCGTCGTTGGTACGGGCGAGGACACGGTGCCGTCCATGTCGGCGGCGCCGTGCCACGGGAACCGGACGACCACGCACCGGTGCGGTGCCCTCACCACCAGGGAGACTTCCGTGAACGCATGTCCCGCTCCGGACGGGATGACGACGCAGGAGGCGGCGGACCCGGCGGGAGGACGGCCCGCCGTGATCGCGGAACCCGCGGAACCCGTCGTACCCCGGCAGTCGAGCCGCGCCGTGCCGCAGGAGCACACCGGTGAGCGGGAGGCGGACGACCCGCTGGAGCACCCCGACCCGGTCGCGGCCGCCGACGCCGCGGCCGCCGAGAACCTGCTGCGCTGCTGGGTGCGGGAGAACGGCCTGCCCCGGCCCGGCGGCACCGGCGGCCCCGAGGGAACGGGCGGCTTCGCGGGCGGGTCCGTTCTCCGCCTCGCGCTGGCCTCCTGCGGCCTGGCGCTGCGGGTACCGGTCCGCCACTGGTCCGTCACCGGCTGGCACCGCTTCGGCCCGCCGGCCCTGGAGGGAGCCGCGCCCGGCACCGCCCCCGTCGACGCCGTGACCCTGGCCGCCCTGCTGGCCCGGGAGGCCGCGCACCGCGGCCCCACGGCCCCGGGTCCCGCCGTGGGGGAGGGCGCGGAGCTGGTCGGCCGGGTCGCCGACTCCGTACGCCGTACCGCCGTCTTCCTCGCCGACCGCCGCGCCCGCCCCGAGAGGCCGTCGGCCGCCGACCCGTTCCTGGACGGCGAGCAGTCCCTGATCCTGGGGCATCCGCTGCACCCGGTGCCCAAGAGCCGCGAGGGCATCACCGACGCGGAGGCGCGCGACTGGTCCCCGGAGCTGCGCGGATCCTTCCCCCTGCACTGGATGGCCGTCGACCGCTCCGTGCTGGCCTCCGACTCGGCCTGGACCGACCGCGGCCGGACCGTGCCCGCCGAACGGATCGCCGCCGAGCTGGCCGGGCCCGGGCTGCGCCTGCCCGAGGGGACGGTCCCCCTTCCGCTGCACCCCTGGCAGGCCCGGGAAGTGCGGCACCGACCCGCCGTCGCGGCGCTGCTGGAGGCCGGTCTGCTGCACGACCTCGGCCCGCACGGCGATCCCTGGTATCCGACGTCCTCCGTGCGCACCGTCCACCGGCCCGGCGTACCCGCCATGCTCAAGCTCTCGCTGGGCCTG
This sequence comes from Streptomyces sp. SS8, assembly GCF_054072955.1. Taxonomy (NCBI): domain Bacteria; kingdom Bacillati; phylum Actinomycetota; class Actinomycetes; order Kitasatosporales; family Streptomycetaceae; genus Streptomyces; species Streptomyces sp. SS8. The sequence goes on along the minus strand of NZ_JBSVCZ010000039.1, from coordinate 4,051 downwards.
CGGATCACCAACTCCCGCCGGGAGAACCTCCGCAAGGAGCTGTATCGCGGAGTGGAGGTGCACCGGCTGCTGCGCACCGGCCTGGGCGCGCGCTGGCGGGCCGCCTTCCCCGGCCGCCCGGGCTTCGACATCGTGCGCGACCCCGCCTGGCTCGCCGTCGACGACGGCGGCGGGAAGCCGGTGGCCGGACTGGACACCGTCATCCGCCACAACCCCTTCGGGCCCGGCGACGACGCCGTGTGCCTGGCCGGACTGACCTCTCCCCGGCCCTGGCCCGGTGATCCCCGCGGCGCGCTCCGCTCCCGGCTGGCCGACGCCGTCACCCGGCTCGCCGCCGGTACGGGACGACCGGTGGCCACCGTCGCCGTCGAGTGGTTCCTGCGCTACCTCCACACCGTCGTGCGCCCCGTGCTGTGGCTGGACGCCGAGGCGGGCGTCGCCCTGGAGGCGCACCAGCAGAACACCGTGGTCCTGCTCGACGGCGACGGCTGGCCGGTGGGCGGCCGCTACCGCGACAACCAGGGCTACTACTTCCGCCGGTCCCACCGTGAGGCGCTCCGGCGGCGACTGCCGGGCATCGGCGCGGACAGCGACACCTTCGTCGCCGACGAGGTCGTCGACGAGCGCTTCGCCTACTACCTGGGCGTCAACAACATGCTGGGCCTCATCGGGGCGTTCGGCTCCCAGGGCCTGGCCGACGAGGGGCTGCTGCTCGCCGCGCTGCGCCGCTTCCTCGCCGGCGCCGACCGTCCCGGCGACGGCTCCGGCAGGTCGCCGCTGCCCGCTCTGCTGCTGGATTCCCCGGTCCTGCGATGCAAGGCCAATCTCCTCACCCGGCTGCACGGACTGGACGAGCTGGTCGGGCCGGTGGACACCCAGTCCGTCTACGTCACCGTCGCCAATCCCCTGGTGAAGCCCTGAACCGCCCGGACCGCCCAGGAGGCACCGCCATGACCACCGGTGTACCGGCCCGCACCGCCCTCGCCACAGCCGTCACACCCGCCACGCGCGTCCCGGCGGGCACCGACGCAGCCGGCCCGCCCGCCGGCCAGTCCGCCGCGCGGTACGGCACCGGGCCGGAGCCCGCGTCGCGGCCGGATCCGCTGGACGGCGTCGCCGACTGGGGGCCGGTCACCACGGCCGCCGGGGTCTTCCGGCTCGTCCCCGTCCGCGTCGAACGCGATCTGCGGCTGATCACCGCCTGGATGAACGACCCCGCGGTGGCGGCGTTCTGGCACCTGGCCGGCCCCGCCGGGACCACCGCCGCCCACCTGCGCGCCCAGCTCGGCGGAGACGGGCGCAGCGTGCCGTGCCTGGGTGTGCTCTCGGGCGTCCCCATGAGCTACTGGGAGGTCTACCGCGCCGATCTCGACCCGCTCGCCCGGTACCACCCGGTGCGCCCGCACGACACCGGGCTGCACCTGCTGATCGGTGGCGCGGCGGACCGGGGCCGCGGGGTCGGCACGGTGCTGCTGCGGGCGGTCTCGGACCTCGTCCTGGACCGGCGGCCGGCGTGCGGCCGCGTCATCGCCGAGCCCGACATCCGCAACGCACCCTCCGTCGCGGCCTTCCTGCGGGCGGGCTTCCGGCTGGCCGCCGAGGCCGACCTGCCGGGCAAACGCGCCGCCGTGGTGGTCCGCGACCGGGCGCTGCGCCACACCCTGTGACTCCCCCGGGTGGGCCGCGGACCGTACCGGGCACGGCTGTCGGCGCCGCCGCGTAAGGTGGCGGTCCTATGACCAAGCCCGCCCTCACCGACCTCCTCCACGCCGCCGTCACCGCCGTCGGAGGCACCGAGCGACCCGGCCAGGTCGCCATGGCCGAAGCCGTGGCCGAGGCCATCGACAGCAACGTCCACCTGCTGGTCCAGGCGGGCACCGGGACCGGCAAGTCGCTGGGATACCTGGTGCCCGCCCTGGCGCACGGAGAGCGCACGGTCATCGCGACCGCGACACTCGCCCTGCAGCGGCAGCTGGTCGAACGCGACCTGCCGCGCACGGTCGAGGCCCTCCATCCGCTGCTGCGCCGCCGGCCCGAGTACGCCATGCTCAAGGGCCGCTCCAACTACCTGTGCCTGCACCGTCTCCACGAGGGGGTGCCGCAGGACGACGAGGACGGCCTGTTCGACCCCTTCGAGGCGGCGGCCCCCACCAGCCGGCTGGGCAAGGACCTGCTGCGGCTGCGGGACTGGGCGGACGAGACCGAGACCGGCGACCGCGACGACCTCACCCCGGGCGTCTCCGACCGGGCCTGGTCCCAGGTGTCGGTCTCCTCGCGGGAGTGCCTGGGAGCCACCCGCTGCGCCTACGGGGCGGAGTGCTTCGCGGAGGCGGCGCGCGAGCGGGCCAAGCTCGCCGAGGTGATCGTCACCAACCACGCGCTGCTGGCCATCGACGCCATCGAGGGCGCGCCGGTGCTCCCCGGCCACGAGGTCCTGATCGTCGACGAGGCGCACGAGTTGGTCTCCCGGGTCACCGGGGTGGCCACCGGCGAGCTGACGCCGGGCGGGGTCAACCGGGCGGTGCGCCGTGCGGCCAAGCTGGTCGACGAGAAGGAGGCCGACCGGCTGCAGACGGCCGCGGAGGGCTTCGAGCGGCTGATGGAGCTGGCGCTGCCGGGCCGGCTGGAGGAGATCCCCGAGGACCTCGGGTACGCCCTGACGGCGCTGCGCGACGCGGCCCGCGCGGTCATCACCGCGCTGGGCAACACCCGTGACCGGTCCGTCCAGGACGAGGACGCCGTCCGCCGCCAGGCCCTGGCCTCGGTGGAGAACGTCCACGCGGTCGCCGAGCGCATCGTCCAGGGTTCGGAGTACGACGTCGTCTGGTACGAGCGCCACGACCGCTACGGCGCCTCGCTGCGGGTCGCTCCGCTGGCGGTGTCCGGGCTGCTGCGGGAGAAGCTGTTCGAGGACCGGTCGGTGGTCCTGGCCTCCGCCACGCTCAAGCTCGGCGGGGACTTCGACGGGGTGGGCGCCTCTCTCGGGCTGAGCGCCGAGGGACGGGTCACCGAGGCGGGCGGAGCGGCCGAGCACCCCGGAGGCACCGGGGGGACAGGGGGCGCGGGCGCCGCCGACGGTGAGGACGGCGAGGACGGGGGCGGCGCGGCGGAGACGGATGCCGGGGTCCCGCGGTGGCGGGGGCTGGACGTCGGCTCGCCCTTCGACTACCGCAGGCAGGGCATCCTCTACGTCGCCCAGCACCTGTCACCGCCCGGCCGGGAGGGCAGCCGCGGCGACATGCTGGACGAGCTGACCGAGCTGGTCCAGGCGGCAGGAGGGCGCACGCTCGGGCTGTTCTCCTCGATGCGGGCCGCCCAGGCGGCGGCCGAGGAGCTGCGCGGGCGGCTGGACGTACCCGTGCTGCTGCAGGGTGAGGAGACTCTGGGCGAGCTGATCCGGCGCTTCGCCGCGGATGCCGCGACCTGCCTGTTCGGGACGCTGTCGCTGTGGCAGGGCGTGGATGTGCCGGGCCCGAACTGCCAGCTGGTGGTGATGGACCGCGTCCCGTTCCCGCGCCCCGACGATCCGCTGATGAGCGCGCGGCAGAAGGCGGTGGAGGAGGCGGGCGGGAACGGCTTCATGGCGGTGGCGGCCACCCACGCCGCGCTGCTGATGGCGCAGGGCGCGGGCCGCCTGGTGCGGGCGACGGGGGACCGGGGAGTGGTCGCGGTGCTGGACCCGCGGCTGGCCCGGGCGCGCTACGGGAGTTTCCTGCGGGCCTCGATGCCCGACTTCTGGTACACCACCGACCGCAACCAGGTGCGCCGTTCGCTGGCGGCCATCGACGCCGCGGCCAGGGAGGACGCGTAGCGCCGGACAGGCCAGGCAGCCCGGCAGGGAGCAGGGGAAAGACCCGGCGGGGCCCAAAGGCCCGGGCTTCGCCGGGGTACGGATACGAACCGGGCCCCGGGACCGGCGCAGTGGTCCCGGGGCGGCCCGTTCCGGCCGTCGTGCGGCCGGTGTCGTGGGGGGGGGGGGGGGCGCCCCCCCCCCCCCCCCCCCCCCCCCCCGGCGCGGGGGGCGGCCCCCCCCCCGGGGGGGGGGGGGGGG
>NZ_JBSVCZ010000038.1:0-38988 GCF_054072955.1 Streptomyces sp. SS8 | reverse complement strand
GGCACGGCCCTGGTCTACGTCGCCCTCGCCCAGCGCAAGAAGTTCACCACGGCACGGCCGGGGTCATGACGCAGCGTACGGATGTGGTGGTGGTCGGCGGCGGCCAGGCCGGGCTCGCCGCCGGCTACCACCTGCGCCGCCAGGGCCTGGACTTCACCATCCTCGACGCCCAGGACGCGCCCGGCGGCGCCTGGCAGCACACCTGGGACTCCCTGCGGTTGTTCTCCCCCGCCGCGTACTCCTCGCTGCCCGGGTGGCCCATGCCCGCGCAGCCCGGCCAGACCTACCCGGACGCTGCCCACGTCGTCGGCTACCTCGCCGACTACGAGAAGCGCTACGACCTGCCCGTGCGGCGTCCGGTGCGTGTACACGGCGTGTACCGCGACGGGGAGCGGCTGCGGGTGGAGACCGACTCCGGTGCCTGGTCGGCGCGGGCCGTGGTCTCGGCCACCGGCACCTGGTGGCGCCCCTTCCTCCCGGCCGCCCCCGGACGCGAGACGTTCACCGGACGGCAGCTGCACACCACCGGCTACCGGAACCCCGGACAGTTCGCCGGCCGACGCGTCGTCGTGGTCGGCGGCGGCAACTCCGGCGCCCAGATCGCCGCCGACCTGGCACTGGCCGGCGTGGAGGTGACGTGGATGACCGCTCGCCCGCCGAGGTTCCTGGCCGACGACATCGACGGACGCGCCCTGTTCGACGCCGCCACCGCACGGCGCCGCGCTCTGGACGAAGGCCGCGCCGACACCGGCGGGGTGGCCTCGCTCGGCGACATCGTCGCCGTGCCGCCCGTCCGTGAAGCCAGGGACGCCGGGCTGCTCAAGGCGTCCCCGATGTTCGCCCACCTCACCGCCGACGGTGTCACCTGGGCCGACGGCACCACCGCCGGCGCGGACGCGGTCATCTGGTGCACCGGCTTCAGGCCCGCCCTGTCCCACCTCTCGCCGCTCGCCCTGCGCGGAAAGCGCGGCCGCATCGCCACCGACGGCACCCGGGCGGCGGCGGAACCACGCCTGCACCTGCTCGGCTACGGCGACTGGACCGGACCTGCCTCGGCCACCCTCATCGGCACCGGGCGCCCCGCCCGCGAGGCCGCCACCCGGATTGCGGACTTCCTCGGCCATACCTTCCCTCGTGGATGACGTACGGCGCCGGGATCGCTCCCCGGCACCGTACGCCGTCCATAACGGGCAGGACCGGTCAGCCGCAGGAACCGCCCGACCCGCAGGCGGCCGCCCCTGCGGCCGGGGCGCCGTCCGCGGGGGCGGCCAGGAAGCGGCGTAGGTAGGGGGACGGGCCACCGCGCGAAAGGAAGTCCTCCAACTGCGCGCTGCGTGCGACCACCGCCCGGAGCAGGAAGTCCACCACAGCGGCCGAGGGCGGGGAGGCATGGTGCGCTCCGCGCCAGAACCACACCCGAGCCTCGGAGCTGTCCCGGTGAGAGGGACACAGTTCGACGCCCGCAGCGCGGAGGGTCGGAGAGGCGCTGATGCCGTGCTCGACCGCCTCCTGCCAGGTGGCGACGGTGCGCCGGGTGATGTCGAGGGTGAGACCCAGCTGCGCGGCCAGGGGGCGCACGGTGTCGGCCGCGCGGGTGAGCGCGGCGAACGTCTCGTCACAGGCGCCGCAGGAGTCCTGGCCTTCCATGGCCACGGTCCAGTAGTCGACCGCGAGCCGTGCGCCGGACTCGGGTGACGGCCGGCTGCCGGGCGTGGAGGAGACATCGGTGGCGGTCACTGGGGCTGCTCCTTGTCGTTGCCGGTGGGTGCCGGGCAGGAGGCCGGGGCGGCGAAGTCCTCCCGGGCTCGGTCGAGTGTGTCGGCGATCCCGCGCAGGGCCTCGGCGACGGCGTCGTACTGGATCTCGTACAGCACCGTGCGTCCGGTCTTCGTCGCCCGCAGCACACCGGCTGCCCGCAGCAGGGCCAGGTGCCGGGAGACCACGGACAGGTCGACATCGAGGCATTCGGCCAGCTCGGAGACCGAACAGGCCCGGCACCGCCCGGCGAGCAGATCGACAAGCCGGACGCGGGTGGGATCTCCCAGGGCACGGAACATCTGGTGGGAGAGGACCGCACCGAGATCACCGACGATGTAATCGTTGCTCACTTGCACAAGTATGCAAGTAAAGAGACTGACGGGCAACCCCGTCCGGCAGCTTCGCCGGTGGCGCCGCATCCGTCAGGTGGTCAACAGCGGCGCCCCCAGGCCGGCGCGCCGAAGCCGTCCGCCTGCGCGGTCCGCGCGCCCGGGACCGGACTCAGGGCACTTGCCGGCGCAGTCGGGACAACACATGGCGTGTGTCACGGTCGGCCCCGTGCAGGGGCCTGGAGGAGAGGCCGCGCTGGAACTTCCAGTCCGGCGAAGCCGAGCCCAGGAACGTTGACGGCGACACCGCCGAAGTGGCGGGGCCGGCCCTCGACGCCCAGAGCGCCACCGTCCAGGCGGGGGAAGGCCGGGTGGTAGCCGGTGGCGTCGAACTGACCGCCGTCCAGGCCACCCGGCGGTGCGGCCCGCGGGACTCGACCGCCTCGGAGCACCTGGCACCACGGCGGCCCGGCGGTCTCCCGCGAGGAGAGGGCGGGCTCTCCACCGCACCGACGGCGCCGACGCGGCACGGCGGCCGGACGCGCCGCGGGACCACCTGGCGCGCCGCTGCCCGCCCGACGGTGCGGACTGACGGCCGGTCGCCTCGTCAGCGCAGGTCGAGCATGGCGGACATCGCCGCGACCACGGGCGGAGCGACCTTGTAGTACACCCAGGTGCCGCGCCGCTCGGAGGTGAGCAGGCCGGCCTCGCGGAGCTTCTTCAGGTGGTGGGAGACGGTGGGCTGGGAGACTCCGACATCGGAGATGTCGCACACGCACGCCTCCTCGCCCGGGTGGGAGGCGACCGCGGAGAACAGCCGCAACCGGACCGGGTCGCCCAGCGCCTTGAACATCCCGGCCGCGCGCTCGGCCTCCTCGGCGGTGAAGGCGCGTTCGGTCAGCGGCGGGCAGCACGGCTCCACGGAATCGGTCTCCAGCAGCGGCAGCACCTTCGTGTTTGACATGCATCTATGTTGACACATGTCGAACCAGGGGGTGAGGGGCTGCCGGGGCATCCCCTCACCCGGCAGTTCAGAGCCCGACCGCGGCAGGAGCCCCGCGGACGTGCGCGACCAGCGGCGCGATGACGTGGCCCGCGTCCCCGGCCACACCGCGCAGCGTGTTGGAGGCGAAGGACCGCTGGAACTCCAGCCCCAGGTAGACCAGGCCGGGGTGGGTGGCGGAGATGCCGCCACTGTGCAGGGGCGCGCCGTCCGGGGTGAGGGCGCCCAGCGGCTTCAGGTAGTCGAGGCTGGGCCGGTAGCCGGTCGCGAGCAGCACCACGTCGACGCTCTCCCGCGTGCCGTCGGCCCATACGACGGCGTCGCCGTCCAGGGCGGTGAACATCGGCCGCCTGTCCGGGCGGCCGGCCGCGAGTGCTGCCTCGTACCGGCCTGCGTCGAGGACGAGAGTGCCGCCGACGGCATGGGCCAGCCACGCTGGAGGCAGGTGGTCGAAGCCGGTGCCGGTCAGCCAGTGGTGGATGTCCTTGCCGTCGCGCAGTTGCGGCAGGAAGCGGATCGGAGCGCGGCTGGCGAGCGTCACCCGCGCGACGCCGGCGAGCTCACAGCCGACCTGGACCGCGGAGTTGCCGCCTCCCACGACGACGACCCGCTTGCCGGCGTAGCGCTCAGGGTTACGGTACTCCGCCACATGCGGCAACTGCCCGGTGAAGCCCTCCCGCCCCGGGAGAAGAGGCCGGACGGGACTGGCGAAGGCTCCGGTGGCCGCGACGACCCCCGTGGCGGTGATACTGCGGCCGTCAGCCGTGCGGACGACGAAGCCGGCACCGCCGCTCTCGACTGCCTCGACCCGCGTGTGGGTGCGGATGTCGGCCCCCAGGTGCTCGGTGTACCGGCGCAGGTAGGCGACGACTTCGTCGCGATGCGGGTAACGGTCGCCGTCCCCACCGAACGGCAGGCCCGGCAACGCGCTGAACCGCGCGGGCGAGAACAGGGTGAGGCTGTCGTAGTAGTGCGGCCATGACCCGCCGGCCCGCCCCGACGCCTCCAGGACCACCGGGTCGATCCCGTGCTCGCGCAGGGCGCCGACCGCGGCCAGCCCTGACTGACCGCCCCCGATCACCACAACGTCGAAACGCTCCATGAACATCCCCCTGGATTCGATGAATGTCTATGTTGACGCTTATCGAATCAGGTGTCATGCTGATCGTGCAAGCCATCGACGGATATCGAACCACCCGAGGAGCCGCCGTGAACGCGCCCGTCACCGCCGAACTGCCCGTCGTCGTCATCGGAGCCGGTCCCGTCGGCCTGGCCGCCGCCGCCCATCTGACCGAACGCGGCATCGAGCCACTGGTCCTGGAGGCCGGCCCGGCCGCGGGCAGCGCGGTGCGCCAGTGGGCCCACGTGCGGCTGTTCTCCCCCTGGAGCGAGGTCGTCGACCCGGCCGCCGAGAAGCTGCTGGCCCCCACCGGCTGGACCCGGCCCGACTCCGCCGCCTATCCCACCGGCGGCGACTGGGCCGAGCACTACCTTCAGCCGCTGGCCGACGCCCTCGGCGAGCGCGTGCGCTACGGCGCCACCGTCACCGGCGTCTCCCGCACCGGCCGCGACCGCGTGGTGGACGCCGACCGCGCCAGCCAGCCCTTCACCGTGCACCTCCGCCACGCCGACGGCCGCGAGGAACGCACCCTGGCCCGCGCCGTCATCGACGCCTCCGGCACCTGGACCGCCCCGAGCCCGGCCGGCGGCGACGGCCTGCCCGCCCTCGGCGAACGCGCCGCGGCCGACCGCATCACCTACCGCGTCCCCGACCTCACCGACCCGGACATCCGCACCCGCTACGCAGGCAAGCGCACCGCCGTCATCGGCTCGGGCGCCTCCGCCTTCACCGCGCTGGCCTACCTGGCCGACCTCGCCCGCGCCGACGGCGGCGAGGGCACCCACGCCACCTGGATCCTGCGCCGGGGCATCTCCGGGAACACCTTCGGCGGCGGCGAAGCCGACCAGCTCCCCGCCCGCGGCGCCCTCGGCCTGGCCGCCAAGGCCGCCGTCGACGACGGTCACGCCGACGCCGTCACCGGCTTCCGCACCCACACCATCGAGCGCGACGGCGCCGGACGCCTGGTCCTGACGGGCGAGGACGGACGGCGGCTGGAACCGGTGGACCAGGTCATCGTCCTCACCGGCTTCCGCCCCGACCTGACCTTCCTGTCCGAGCTGCGCCTGGCCCTGGACGAGCGCCTCCAGGCACCGGTGGCGCTCGCCCCGCTGATCGACCCCAACGTCCACTCCTGCGGCACCGTCTACCCCCACGGCCACCGCGAGCTGTCCCACCCCGAACCCGGCGTCTACCTGGTGGGCATGAAGTCCTACGGCCGCGCCCCGACCTTCCTGGCCCTCACCGGCTACGAGCAGGTCCGCTCCACCGTCGCCGCCCTCGCCGGAGACACCGAGTCGGCCGACCGCGTGGAGCTGACCCTGCCCGAGACCGGAGTGTGCGGCGGCGCCGGCCTCTTCGACACCCCCGAAGCGGCCGAGACCGACGGCGCAGGCTGCTGCGCCGCACCGGCACCGGAAACCGTCCAGCTCACCACCGCCACCACGGCCCCGGTCACAGCCCCGGCCCCGGTCACGACCGAGGCCGACGAGGCCGCACCGGCCAACGCGGCCCCGGCCGGCGGCTGCTGCGGCGCGTGACCACCCCCCACAGCAGCGGGGCCGCGACCGGATCGGGGGACCGGTCGCGGCCCCGCACCGCGCTTCCCGCCCTCTGCATCACCCAGATCACCGGCTGGGGGATCGTCTACTACGCCTTTCCTGTACTGAACCCGAAGATCACCGCCGCTACCGGCTGGCCGACCGGAGCGACAACGGGCGCGTTCTCCCTCGCCCTGCTCGTCTCCGCCTTCGCCGGGATCCGTGTCGGCCGGATCATCGACCACCACGGCCCGCGCGCCGTCATGACCGCAGGGTCGGTCATCGGCACGGTCAGCCTCCTGGTCATCGCCGCCGCTCCGAACCCGGTCGTGTTCTTCACCGGGTGGCTGTTGGCCGGAGGGGCGATGGCAGCCATCTTCTACCAACCCGCCTTCGCCGCCCTGACCCGCTGGTGGGCCCCCGACCACATTCGTGCCCTGACCGTCGTCACCCTCGCCGGCGGCCTGGCCTCCACCGTCTTCGCGCCCCTCACCGCGACGCTGGCCGACCACCTGTCCTGGCGCGCCACCTACGCCGTCCTCGCGGCGATCCTGGCCGCCGTCACCATCCCCGCCCACGCCCTCGCCCTGCGTGCGCCCTGGCCCGCAGTCAGCTCCGATCCCACTCCCACCACCGGCAACGTCGCCGCGGTGGCCCGTACCCGGCCGTTCTGGATGCTGGCCTGCGCCCTGACCCTGTCGGCGTTCACCGTCTCCGCCACCGTCATCGCCCTCGTCCCCCTCCTGCTCGAACGCGGCTGCACCACCACCCAGGCCGCCTGGGCCCTGGGCCTGGGCGGCGCCGGGCAGACCGCCGGCCGCGTTCTGTACGCCGCCCTCGCCCGCCGCACCACCGTGACCGCGCGCACCACGTCGCTGATCGCACTCGGCGGCGCCACCACCGCCGCCCTTGCGCTCGTCCCAGGCCCTTACGGCCTGCTGGTCACCCTGTCCGTCGCCGCCGGCATGGTCCGCGGAAACCTCACCCTGCTGCAGGCCACCGCCGTCACCGACCGGTGGGGCACCAGCCACTACGGTCGTCTCTCCGGGCTCCTCGCCGCCCCCACCACCACGGCGTCCGCTCTCGCTCCTTTCGCCGGGGCGGCCCTGGCCGCACCCCTGGGCGGCTATCCCCACATGTTCACCGTCCTCGCCGCCGTCTCCTTCCTGGCGGCCCTCGGCGCACTCGGCGCCATACCTCGCACCCCCCACAGCGACGGAGAACACCGTGCCGCCTGAGCTGCTCCGTCGACGCGCATACGAGTCGGAGCCACATCCGAACCAGGAAACCCTTGCGGGCATCGGGCAAGAGAGCAGACGGCGGGGACACGGGCAGGCTCAAGCTTCTCAGCTGGGTTCCTGGGGACCAGCCGGGGACCACACGGTGTGCACGCATCCGGACGACCGGGGCGTTCTTCACGCGGCGCCGGGTCGAGAAGCGCCAACTGCCCCAAGAACGGCGTCCTTTGGCCGGACCGGGGGTCAAGGGGTCGCAGGTTCGAATCCTGTCGTCCCGACAGTGTCGGAAGGCGCTTCGGCCGGGGAGAGATCCCAGGTCGGAGCACCTTCCGACGTCTGACGGCGCACCAGGCCGGCCGATGCGCCGCCACCCTCTCGGGGAGCGCCCGGGGACCAGTTGCGGGAAGAAACCGCAGACCAGAGCACGTCTCCCTGAGGACTGAGATCATCCTGGCTCTCTCCCCGATCGTGGGGCGCCTACAACACCCGGCGCACCACTCCCGGCGGCTTAGGCGGGCCGGCCGCCACCGACAGGTGGGCGCCGAGCGAGCAGCCCGCCTCGGTGATCGACCGCAGATCCGGATGCAGATAGCGCTGGGTGGTGGCAGGTGATCCGTGCCCGGCGATCTCCCGCAGCACATGCAGCGGGACTCCGGTGTCGGCCATCCACGTCAGCCAGGTGTGGCCGTCGTTCGGCAGGAGTGGCCGGGTGAGTTCTCCCCCCGTCACCCCTTCACCCGGCCGTGCGCCTTCCCGCTGCCGGCGCCGATTCCCCGGTGCCCGCCGACGGCCCCTCGGACGCGGCCGTCAGGCCGGTGGTCCGTGCCGGGCGGAGGTCACCCGTGGCCGAAGACGCCGGGGCCGGGGGTAAGCACGTTGTCTGGGTCGTAGCGCCTCTTCGCGGCGCGGAAGGCCGACCACTCGTCGCCGTAGTGGATACGCCAGTCCCGGTCCGTGAACGGCACCGAGCCGATCGGATAGAGCACTCCGCCGAAGTGCTCGCGCGTACGGGCGAACAGCCGCCTGTTACGGTCGAGCATCTCCTCCACGAAGCCCGGTTCGGGGTCCGGGGTGTCGGACACGGTGTTGATGTCGACGACGAACACCCAGGGTGACCCGTCCGGTTCGGGCAGCCGGGGGAAGGGACGCGTGGCGTGTGCGCGCCGCTGCGGGTAGATCAGGCCGGCCCCGTAGGGTCCGATGTCCCGCGGGGTCAGCGTCCGCATGATCTCGGCGAGGTAGTCCTCGACGGTGGAGCCGGGAAGCCAGACGTCGAACCACGGCTTGACGAGCCGGTCCCAGTTCACCGTCTCCCGCACCGCGTCGATGGCCGTGTCGATCGAGAACACGTAGTCCAGGTAGCCGGTGTCCTGGATGTCCGGTGTGGCCGACAGGCCGCTGAGGATCGCTCCGTCGTCGGGTTCTCCGAGCGGGTCGTAGAGCGCCGTCGCGTGCAGTTTGTAGGTCGGCGTGTTGTCGGGCGAGGAGAATTCGGCGTAGACGTGGTCGACGCCGGGTCGCTCGATGAGCGTGCGGAGGTCGCGGAAGAACGCGGCGTTGTCGTCGTAGGGCAGCATGTAGGTGCGGGCCCGCTGTTCGGCGGAGGTGAGTTCGATGACCGCCTTGGTGATGACGCCGCACTGGCCGAGCCCGCCGAGCACCGCCTCGAACAGGTCGGGCTTGCGGCGGCGGGAGCATCGCTCGACGGCTCCGGCGCCGGTGACCACTTCGAGCTCGTGTACGTGGTCGACCTGCAGTCCGGTGCGCAGACCGCCGACTATGCCGCCGACACCGCCCACGGAGAGCGTTCCGCCCACGGTCAGCCCGGTGTAGCCGGTGAGCGCCGGCGGGGTCAGCCTCGGCGACTGCCCGTAGGCGGCGGTGGCCAGGTCCTTCCAGAGGATGCCGGCGTCCACTTCGGCGGTGCGCGGGCCGAGCGAGTGGATGCGGTCGAGGTACCGGTTCTCGATGACCAGCCCGGCGGAGAGTCCCTGGCCGTAGGTGGTGTGGGCCTGGCCCCGGGGCGATACCGCGATGCGGTGCGCCCGGCAGAAGCGGATCATCACGGCGATGTCGCTCGCTGAGCGCGGGCGCAGTACCGCGCGCGGCGTGTGGTGGACGATGTTGCCCAGGTCGGTGGCGACCGCCCCGCGGGACGCTCCGTCGAGCACGAGTTCCCCGTCCAGCCCGGGTGCGGCGGCGAAGGACGGGCCCGTCGCGGCCTCGGCCTCCGTGACCCACCTGCGCCCGAGCGGATCGAATCCCACGACCGCGGCGACAGCCCCGAATCTGCCGATGAATTCACGGCGGCCAATCATATCGTCTCCCGGACGAATTCTTCGGCGAAATGACCGGTCATGCCGACCTGTGCAATTTGGCGAAACAATTCGTCGGCGCGCGCTGCGGGCACGGAAAGCTCCTTTCAGGGCGGATTCTGAGGCCCATCTTCCAACGCGTCGAACCATAGTCAACCCAAGATGCCCGGCACAATCACGCTTATTTCAGGTTACTGTCAGATCTTCTTCAAACCGCGCATCCCGCCGTACGGCGGGATGCGCGCCCCGGCGGCCCGAAACGGCCCGAACGGCCCCGGGGAAAGGGCCGCCGGGGCCGGTGTGGGAGGGCGTCAGGGCCCCACGGTGCCGTCCGGCCCGGTGTGCCAGCCGCCGCCGGCCGCCGCCGCGGCGGCGTACTCCTCGAAGTCCCGGGCGGGGCGCCCGGTCACGCGGGGCACCGTGTCCAGGGGTTCGGCGTCGCCGAGGGCACGCAGGGCTGCGAAGGAGGCGAGGTCCCGCTCGACCGACTCAGCGGACCGGCCGAACGAGGTCTGCGCGGACCGGTAGGCGTCCTGGTCCCCTCGGAACTCCAGCGGTCTGCCGACGGCGTCGCCGATGACGGCGCACACCTCGCCGAAGGACAGCGCACGCGGACCGGTCACCTCGTACGTACGTCCGGCGTGCCCGCGCTCCGTCAGGGCACGGGCGGCCACGGCGGCGACGTCGTCGAGGTCCACGAACACCTGTCGGCACTCCCCCAGCGGCACCGCCAGTTCCCCGGCCAGCACCGCCTCGCGGAAGGGGCCTTCGTCGAAGTTCTGGTCGAACCAGTCGGCGCGCAGGATCGTCCAGCCGACGCCGGACCCCCTGACGGTGTCCTCGGCCTCCAGCAGGCGCCGATCTCCTATCACCTCGACGGCGCGGCTCGACAGCAGGACGATGTGTTCCACCTCGAGGTCCGCCGCCAGGGCGACGAAGCCCGGGTCGACGGGAACGCCGTCGGGGGCCATCAGGAATACGCGGGCGACGCCGCGCAGCGCCGGTTCCCAGGTGCTCTCGTCGCTCCAGTCGAAACGGGTGGCGCTGTGCCGCGAGGCGGGCCTGACCGGCGCCCCCAGGTTCCGCAGGTGCGCGACGACACGTCGGCCGCTGGAGCCGGTGGCCCCCAGGACGAGGATCGGTGTGGTGCCCATGTTCTCCAGAACGACGGCGGAGGCGGGGAGGAAACGGTCTGGTCCCGCCGGGGAGGCCGGCGTCCGCGGGGACGGGGCACGGCGGACACTGCTCTGTAAATCACCTCACAAACCCCTGACATGCCTCTGAATCTCCTGCGTTGACGCCCCGAAAGCGCCGAAGATAACTTCTTGTAGCCTCGCCACCATCCTGATCCGAGACCGGCGGATTCCTCCCTTCTTCCCATGCGTCCGCATTCCCGTGCGGCCTGCCCCGCGCACCGTCCCCGCGCGAAGTGCGGAGGTTGCTGTTCCGCAGCCATCCGCTATCCCCGAGAATCCGGAAGGAAGCAGAGATGCCCCTGACAGAACGGACGACAGCGCCACGCGCCACGACGGAGGGGATGAGGCCGCGCATCCACCATGTGGGAGTCCAGACGGCGGATCTGGACAACTGCCTGGAGTGGTATCTGGACTTCTTCGGGGCGGAGAAGAAGTGGGAACTCGACCGCTTCTCCGATCTGACCCTCAGCCGCCTGCCGGGGATCGGCCGGCTGGTCGAGATCGCGGTCGGTGACCTGCGTTTCCACCTGTTCGACCGGTCCGGCCACAACCGCCGGGTACCGGAGGAAGAGTCGTTCCAGTTCCAGCACGTGTGCCTGCGGGTGGACACCCCCGAGGACCTGGAGGCCGTCAGGGACCGTTGGATCGAACTGTACGAATCGGGCCGGTTCGCCTTCGCGCGCCAGGACCCGCCCACCGACGTCGTCATCGACGACGACGGGGTGCGCAGCCTCTACCTCTTCGACGTGAACGGGCTGGAGTACGAGTTCACGCACGTCCCGGAAGGACACCGATGAGCACGCTCACCCCGCTCCTCGCGCCCGGCGCGGTCCGGGTCGGCGACTGGGACTTCGGTGACTTCCCCTACGGCCTGGAGCCCCTGGCCATGCCCCCGGCCGGTCATGCCGGGGCGGGCTCGGAGCACCGGCCGGTCACGCTGCCGGCGTGCGAACCGGAGAGGATCTGCCGGGAACTGCGCGCGCTCACCGGCAGCGGGCCGGCGACCGCCCGCCTCGGCGTGCCCCCGGCCCCCTCCTACGACCAGCTGTTCTGGTTCCGCTGGATCACCGGCCACCAGGTGACGTTCGCCCTGTGGCGCCTGATGGGCCGGACCCTGGAGGAACTGCCCTCGCGGGACGCCGTCCCCGGCCCCGCGGCGATGGAGCGGCTGGAGTCCTACACCCACGGCTACTGCGCCATGCTGTTGTACAGCGGCTCGTGCCCGCGCGCCTTCTACCAGAGCCTGATCCGGCCGGCGATGTTCCTCCAGCACCGGGGCTTCAGTGGCCTCTGGGCCCCGGACTTCACACAGGTGCGGGGGCTGATGCGGGGACGTCTCGTGCCGTGGCTGCGGGACGGGCGGGCCGCCGGGCTCCGGGCGGCGGTCGATGCCCAGCGGGAGATCCACGACAGTGTCGCCGCCCGGCTGGTGCCCAACGGGCGGTCGCTGCTCCAGCAGAGCGTCACCGAGAACCCGGTGCGCCCCTCGGAGCGGACGGCCGTCCTCTACGACAACTTCTTCATGACGCTGCGCGGCCCGGTCCCCGACAAGGCCGTCGCCGCCCAACTGCTGCACCGACTGCGGGCGGTGGGCCTCGACCTCGCCGTCAACGGCCTGTATCCGCTGGGCCGGGACGACGACGGCGAGGAGGCCGAGGTGTGGAACGGCTCGGTGGCCGGGTGCGAGCGCCGTCTCGGCACCGTCCTGGCCACTGCGGCGGCCCATGCCGCCGACCTGGCGCGGCAGGCGCCGCGGACCGCCTGAACGGATGCCGCCCCGGCGGCATCGTGCCGCCTCGAGCCGAGAGGAGAGCCGAGCACATGCGCCACGGAGTGCTGCTCCTGCCCGAACACCGCTGGCCCCGGGCCCGGGAACGGTGGACCCTGGCGGAGGAGCTGGGGTACGACCACGCCTGGACCTACGACCACCTGATGTGGCGCTGGTTGAGCGACAAGCCCTGGTTCTCGGCCGTGCCCACCCTGGCCGCCGCCGCCGAGGCCACCTCGCGGATAACGCTCGGCACCATGGTGGCCAGTCCCAACTTCCGGCACCCGGTGGACTTCGCCAAGGAGCTGGTGTCACTGGACGACGTCTCCGGAGGCCGGATGGTCTGCGGCATCGGTGCGGGGGCCGAGGGCCACGACTCCCGCATCCGAGGTGACCGGCCCCTGTCGCGCCGTGAGCGGGGGGCCAGGTTCGAGGAGTTCGTGGACCTGCTGGACCGGCTGCTGCGCGAGGAACGGACCACCTTCCGCGGGCAGTGGTACACGGTGGAGGGCGCCGTGGTGAAGCCGGAGTGCCTGGCCTCGCCCCGCCTCCCCCTGGCGGTCGCCGCCGCCGGTCCCCGCGGCATGGCCCTCGCCGCGCGGTACGCCGATGTCTGGGTCACCAGCGGCGCCCCCAACTCCTTCGAGAGCGAGCGGTACGACCGGGTGGTCCCGCTGCTCAAGGAGCAGATCGCGGCGCTCGACGACGCCTGTGCGGCCCAGGGGCGCGACCCGTCCACCCTGCGCCGGCTGCTGCTGACCGGTGGTTCGGTCGGGGGGGTACTGGAGTCCGTGGAAAGCTACCGGGACTCGGCAGGAGTCTTCCAGGACATCGGTTTCACCGACTTCGTCGTGCACTGGCCCCGCCCCGACCTCCCCTTCCGGGGCCGGGAAGAGGTGCTGCTCGACTTCGCCGCCGCCGAGCTGGGAGGTGCGCGGTGACCCTCCCCTTCGAGATGGTCGGCGTCTTCGGGGCCGGGCCGGGCGGCGGCAGCCCGCTGGCCGTGGTCCACGACGCCGAGGGACTCGGCACCGAGGACATGCGCCGGATCGCTGCGTGGTTCCGGGCCGACGAGACGGTGTTCGTCCTCCCCCCGACCGCGCCGGAGGCCACGCACCGGGTGCGGGTCTTCACCCGCCGGGGGGAGTCGCCCTTCGGTGGGCACTCGGCCGTGGGCACCGCGGTGGCGCTGGTCCGCTCCGGGCGCCTGCCGTCCGGCAGGGTCGTCCAGCAGTGCGGCGACAAGCTGCTGGAGCTGAGCGCGGACGGCGAGCGGGCCGTGATCACCGCCGCCGCACCGCTCCCGGTCCGCGTTCTGGACGCCGCCCCGCTGCTCGGGGCCGTCGGCCTCACCGCGGACGACCTGGGCGACGGCCCGGTCCTGGCCGCGGGCTTCGGGCCGCGGTTCCACCTGCTGCCGGTGCGCCGGGAGGCGGTCGCCGCGGTGCGCCCCGATCCCGAGGCGATGCGGCGTCAGGAACTGCCGGACGTGTTCGTCTTCCACTGGGACGCGGCCGCCCGGACCGCCGGAGCCCGGCTGTTCGCCCCCGGGTACGCGATTCCGGAGGATCCGGCCTGTGCCTCGGTGGGTCTGGCCCTCGGCGTGTGGCTCCAGGCCCGCGAGCCGGGGGACGGGCGGCTCGCCTTCCGGATCGAGCAGGGCTCCGAACTGGGCCGGCCTGCCGTCCTGGAGTGCACGGTCGACGCCGGGAACGGCCCGCTCACCGCCACGGTCGGCGGACGGGCGCCGCAGGAGCTGGCCGGCGGCCTCGACGTGCCCGCCGGCCGGCGGTGAAGGCCGCTCCGGCGGCTGCCGAAACGGTGCCGGAGCCGGGGCGCCGTGCCGCCTGCGGTCCGGAAGCCGCAGGCGGCACGGTGCCCGGACGGAGGGCCCGCGGTCAGTCGCCGGTGCTCGCCAGCGCGCGCCGGACGTCATCGGCCGCGTAGTACGTGCGCCCTGCGCTGCGGCGCCGCTCCCACCTCTGTTCGCTGGCCAGCCGGTAGACGCTTCCGCGCGGGATGCCCCACAGGGCGGTGACGTCCGCCGGGCTCAGCCAGCGCGGTCCGCGGACGGGAGCCGGAACCGGGGTGGACGGCGCGTCCGGCGAGGGCTCCGCGGCGGGGGCGGGCCCGGCGGTGGGGAGGGCGTCGATCCGGCGGCCCAGGGACAGCCACTCCGGCCCGCTCCAGCTGTGCGCGGGGTCGGCGTCGCAGGATATGCGGGACGGGTGGCGCCGGTCCCGTGCGGGGCGCGCGGTCAGCCTTCCGCCGCAGCCGGCCTCCACGCAGGGCCCGACCACCACCCGTCCCGCCCGCTCGGGGCGGGCGACGCGCTCGGCCCGGGCGAGGATGTCGGCCGTCTCGGCGGCGAAGTCCCCGGCCGCGGGATGCCGGACGAGGAAGCCGAGACGGCTGTGCAGGAAGGCGCACAGGTCGCCCACAGTCCGCCGGGGCGAGCGCGCCCCGGTCGCCTCGACCGTCAGGCCGGCCCAGCAGGCCAGGACGCCGAGCACGGCGCGGCGGACATCCGCCGCGGAGGCGTGCAGGGTCGCGACCGGGTGCCGGCAGGGGGCCGGGGGCCTGGCCCAGGCCGGGGTGTGGGCACGGAAGTGGCGCTCGCCGCACTCCTGGTACAGGGCCGGCAGGCGTGCGAGCGCTTCAGCGAGCCGTGTGCGGCAGGACAGGCAGAGACGCGTGCCGGCCACCGCGCGGGCCGCCTGCCCGGACACCGCCGCGCACCGCGGCCCCGCGCACGGGGTTTCCGCCTCCCGCGCCCGCAGCGGGCGTGTTCCGTCGTACCCCGTCTTCATCACCGTGCCTTCCTCTCGTTTTCGGGCTCCGGGATCGCGCGCACTTTTCCGCGCACCCTCGGATGTTATTCCGTAAAAGCATTGCGGAGTTCTTCCGGGAATGTTCCATGAATACCCCTGAAGGACCTCTTCAACTTGCTTGAAGCTCTTCTGAAGTTCCGCTGAAGGAAGGACCGTTGACCTTTCGGGAGGAGCGAAGATAGAAATTCCTACAGTGCGCGTCGACTGTGTCCTCCGGCTGCCGCCGACAGCATCCGCTACGGAAGATCGAGGGAGCACTACAAGTGGAATCCACTCGCGAGTGGGCCGAGAAACAGGACTCCGAGGACCCGCTGTCCGTATTCCGTAAGGAATTCGCGCTGCCCGACGGCGTGATCCAGCTGAACGGAAACTCCCTGGGTCCCCTCCCCCGCGCCGTGCCGGACTCCCTGGACCGGGTGGTGCGGCGCCAGTGGGGCGAGCACCTGATCCGTGGCTGGAGCGAGGACGGCTGGTGGGACGCCCCCATACGGGTCGGCGACCGGATCGGGCGGCTGATCGGCGCCGGGGCCGGCCGGACCGTCGTGGGCGAGTCCACCTCGGTGCAGTTGTTCAACGCGGTGACCGCGGCCGCCCGGCTGCGCCCGGACCGCCCGGTGCTCGTCTCCGACGCGGCCAACTTCCCCACGGACCGCTACCTGGCGGCCTCGGTGGCCCGCATGCTGGGCCTGCGACTGGTCGAGACGCCGATGAGCGGGCTGGGCGGGGTACTCCGGCGGCACCGGGGGGAGGTCGGCGCCGTACTGTGCGGCGCGGTCGACTTCCGCACCGGCGAGCTGTGGGACGTCCCCCGGACGACGGCGGACGTCCATGCCGCGGGCGGCGTCGCGGTGTGGGACCTCAGCCACGCGACGGGCGCGGTGCCCCTGGACGTGGACGCCGCCGGGGTGGACCTGGCGGTGGGCTGCGGTTACAAGTACCTCTCCGGCGGTCCGGGCGCCCCCGCGTTCCTCTACGCCGCCGCCCGCCACCACGACGCGCTGGACCTGCCGCTCACCGGCTGGCACGCGCACGCCCGGCCGTTCGACATGGCGGACGAGTTCGTCCCCGCCCCCGGCATCGACCGCGCCCGCACCGGCACGCCGCACATCCTGTCGCTCCTGGCGCTGGAGGCGGCGCTGGAGCCGCTGGAGGCCGCCGGAGTGGCCGCGGTGCGGCGCAAGAGCCTGCGACTGGGCGACTACCTGGTCCGCCTCGTGGCGGATCTCCCCGGAGCGTCCGGCGTCCCGGGGTCCGGCCGGGGGATCGAGGTGGTGACGCCCTCCGCCCACGGCCGGCGGGGCAACCACATCACCCTGCGCCACCCCCGGGCGCCCGCGGTGTCGGCCGCGCTGATGGAGCGGGGCGTGGTCACCGACTCGCGCCCGCCCGACCTGCTCCGGTTGTGCCTCAACGGCCTGTACGTGTCCTACACCGACGTCTTCGACACGGTGGCGGCCCTGCGGGAGGTCCTGCGCGAGGCGCCCCGCGCCGGGGAGGTGACCGGGTGAACGGGGCCGGCGAGTACAACGAGTACGTCGACTACGCCCACATGGACGCGCTCCACTCACTGCAGGAGCCGCGCACCGAGTCGCCGTTCGAGATGTCGTTCATCCTCATCAGCCAGGTCAAGGAACTGCTCTTCCGCATGGTGCACCTGGAGGTGGACCATGCCCGTGCCCGGCTGCGTGAGGACCGTCCCGAGGCGGCCTGCAGGGCGCTGTCGCGCGCGGTGCGCCACCAGCGGGTGCTGATCGGCTGCTGGGAGAGCATGAACGCCATGCCGGTGGACGAGTTCCTGGTCTTCCGCGACACACTGGGCCAGGCGTCGGGTACGCAGTCCTTCATGTACCGGCTGCTGGAGTTCACCCTCGGCAACCGCGACACCGCCATGGTCCGGCCGGCCGACCTCGACGCCTTCCCCCGGCTGCGCGCCGAGCTCGACCGCCCGAGTCTCTACGACGAGGTGCTCCGCTTCCTGGCACGGACCGGCCTGCCCGTGCCGGAGCACCTGGCGACCCGGGAGCCGGCCTCCCGGTACGAGCCCGACGAAGGCGTGGAGGAGGTCTGGCTGACCGTCTACCGCGACCCGGACGGGCACCGGGCCGCCTACGACCTCGCCGAGCAACTCCTGGAGGTGGCCTACCAGTTCTCGCACTGGCGGGCCGCCCACCTGCTCGTGGTGGAGCGGATGCTCGGCGGCAAGCGGGGCAGCGGCGGCAGCGACGGCGCCGCCTGGCTCCGGACGGTCAACGAGCACCGCTTCTTCCCCGAGCTGTGGACCATGCGTTCGGTCCTGTGACCGTCCGCGCCCCCGACCGGAGGAACCAGCCATGAACGAACTCGGCCTCACCATGGGGCAGGAAGCCTACGCGCACGCCGTGGCGGAGCAGGACCGTGAGCGGGAGTTCACGCTCCTGGACATGCGGTGGCACCAGCTCGGCGGAGTGCTGGGCGGCGAGTACAACCACGCCACGGGCCTCTTCGCGTCCTGGCTGCCGCGCGACGGCGTCGGCCACATGCTGGAGATGGGCTGCGGCTGCGGCGTCGCCTCGGTGGTCGCGGCGCTCTCGGGAGTGCCGCGGGTGACCGCGCTGGACATCAACCCCGCGGCGGTGCGCACCACCGAGCTGAACGCCCGGCGGCACGGGGTGGCCGACCGGGTCAGGGTACTCACCAGCGACCTGTTCGACGCGCTGGAGCCCGACGAGACCTTCGACCTGATCTTCTGGAACTCGCCGTTCATCGAGATCCCGCCCGAGCAGACCCACGAGTCGGACCTCGCCTACCACTTCTTCGACCCCGGCTACACGATGCACCGGCGGTTCCTCACCGAGGCCGCCAAGCGGCTCGCCCCCGGCGGCCGGCTCTTCCTCGGCTTCAGCTTCGCGATGGGCAGCGCCGAACGGCTCCGGGAGGCGGCCGGAGAGGCCGGCTTCGGCGTCCGCGTCCACCGGCAGGAGTCGTTCCCCGTCCCCGCGGCGGAGCTGGGCGCCTCCCCGGTGTACGCGGCGCACGCCGACGACGAGGCACGTGTCCACATCGACTTCACCCTCCTGGAGCTGCCCCGATGAGTGTCGCTCCCCCCACCGCGCGGACGGTGCCCTTCCACGTGCCGCACACCGCCGACCGGCAGTACACCTACCTTCGCCGGGTACTCGACTCCGGCGACCTGGACGGCAACGGCCCGTTCAGCACCCGCGCCACCGAACTGCTGTCCCGTCTCACCGGCTCGCGGCACGTGCTGCTGACACCCTCGTGCACCCACGCCCTGGAGATCGCCGCCCTGCTGATGGACCTGGCCCCGGGCGACGAGGTGGTGATGCCGTCGTTCACTTTCGCGCCGACGGCCAGTGCCTTCGCGCTGCGCGGCGCCGTGCCGGTATTCGTCGACTGCCGCCCGGACACCCTCAACATGGACGAGTCCTCGCTGGAGTCGGCGATCACCGAGCGCACCCGCGCCATCGTGGCCGTGCACTACGCGGGAGTGGCCTGCGAGATGCGCGAGATCCTCCGTATCGCCGGCGCGCACGGCATCCCCGTCATCGAGGACAACGCGCACGGGCTGGGCGCGTCCTACCACGGCAGGCCGCTGGGCGGCCTGGGCCTCCTGGCGGCGCAGAGCTTCCACGCGACCAAGAACGTGCACTGCGGCAAGGGCGGTGCGCTGCTGGTCAACGACGACGCCCTGGTCGACCGGGCGACGATCGTCCGTGACCGCGGGACCAACCGGCACCAGTACTTCCTCGGTCAGGTCGACAAGTACCGCTGGGTGGACCTGGGCTCCAGCTACATCCTCCCCGAGATCCTGGCGGCCCTGCTGGCGGCGCAGCTGGAGGAGTTCGACACCGTCCAGAAGCGGCGCCACGCGGTGTGGGACACCTACCACGACGGACTCGCCGACTGGGCACCGGAGCAGGGGGTCGCGCTGCCCACCGTGCCCGAGGGCCGTACGCACTCGGCCCACCTGTACCACCTGGTGCTGCCCTCCGAGGCGGACCGGGCAGCGCTCCTGCGCCACCTCGCCGAACGCGGCGTGCAGGCCACCTTCCACTTCCAGCCGCTGCACACCTCCCCCGCGGGCGCCCGCCACGGCCGCAGCGCGCCCGGCGGCTGCCCCGTCACCGAGCGGATCGCCGACCGGCTGGTGCGGCTGCCGCTGTACGACGGACTCAGCGACGCGCAGGCGGAGCAGGTGGTGGACGCGCTCCTCTCCTTCCGAACCGGCGCGGCCCGCGCCAACGACCGAAAGGACCCGCGATGAGCAACGACGCCGTCCGGTTCGTCACCGCGTGCCGCGTCTGCGGCAGCGAGCGGTGGCAGAAGGTGATCTCCTTCGGCAGTGTGCCGCTCGCCAACGGCTTCCTCGAGGTGGCCGACTCGTACGCGCGCGAGGAGGCGTACCCGCTGGAGGTCGTCTCCTGCCGCGAGTGCCGGCTGATGAGTCTGACCGCCGTCGTCGACCCCCAGGTCCTCTACCGCACCTACTCCTACGTCACCTCGGATTCCGAGACGATGGCACGGCACATGCGGACGGTGGTGCGGCTGTGCCGGGAGCGGGCCGGACTGGCCGAGGGCGACCTCGTCGTGGAACTGGGCAGCAACACCGGCGACCAGCTCATGTTCTTCCGCGAGGCGGGCGCGCGGGTGCTGGGGGTGGACCCGGCCCGCAACCTGGCCGGGATCGCCGAGGACCGCGGCGTGCCCACCGTGTCCGAGTACTTCGACTCCGCGACCGCCCGGGCGGTCGCCGCCGAGCACGGAAGGGCCTCGCTGATCCTGGGCCGCCACGTCTTCGCCCACATCGACGACGTGGCCGACGTGCTGGCCGGGGTGCACACGCTGCTCGCCGAGGACGGGCTGTTCACCATCGAGGTGCCCTACGCGGTGGACCTGCTGGACCGGCTGGCGTTCGACACCATCTACCACGAGCATCTCTCGTACTTCCTGATCAGCACCCTGGACACGCTCTTCGCCCGCCACGGGCTGCGCACCGTGGACGTGGAGCGGCTGGCGGTGCACGGGGGATCGGTCCTGGTTTCGGCGGGCCTGGCGGACGGGCCGTGGCAGACCCACGACCGGGTGCGGGAACTGATCGAGTACGAGCGGAGCGCCGGCTACCTCTCCGACGGCATGTACGAGGACTTCGCGGCACGCGTGCGGAAGACCTGCGACGACCTGTCCCGGCTGGTGCGGAAGCTGGTCGCCGACGGCCGCCGCGTCGCCGGCTACGGTGCCTCGGCGAAGGGCACCACACTGCTGAACATCTGCGGTCTGGGCCGCGACGAGCTGGAGTTCTGCACCGACACCACCCCGCAGAAGCAGGGCCGGGCCACCCCCGGCACCCACATCCCCGTCCTGGCCCCCGGTGACGTGCGACAGCAGCCGGACTACTACCTGCTGCTCGCCTGGAACTACGCCGAGGAGATAATGCGCAAGGAGTCGGCCTTCCTCGAGGCCGGAGGCGGCTTCATCGTCCCCGTCCCCGAACCGACGGTGCGCACCCGGGCGGTGACCGCCCCGTGACCGGTGACGCGTACTCCTCCGAGGAGCTGGGACGCCTCGTTCCCGTCCTGTTCGGGCACGCGGCTTTCCAGCAGCTCAACGCCGGGTGCGGACTCGGCCTGTTCGAACTGCTCGACGCCGACGGGCCGCTACCGGCCGGCAAGGTGGCCGACGGCCTCGGGCTCGCCCGCCGGGCCGCCGAGACCCTGCTGCTGGGCACCACGGCCCTGGGCCTGACCACGGTCGAGGACGGCGCCTACCGCAACGGACCGCCCGTCGCCGCCGCCTTCCGGGAGGGGCTGTGGCCGGTGCTGCGGGACATCGTCGAGTTCCAGGACCGCGTCTCCTACCTGCCCGCGGCGGACTACGCCGAGTCCCTGCGCACCGGTGAGAACGTGGGCATCCGCCACTTCCCCGGCACCACCCGCGACCTCTACACGAGGCTGTCGGGGGTGCCCGGCCTGGAGGAGCTCTTCTACCGCTGCATGCACTCCTGGTCCCGGCTGTCCAACCCGGTGCTCGTGGAGCGGACCGACTTCTCCGGAACGCGCCGCGTGCTGGACGTGGGGGGCGGAGACGCCGTCAACGCCATCGCCCTGGCCCGTGCGCACCCGTCCCTGCGGGTCACGGTCCTGGACCGGGCGGGGGCGCTGGAGGTGGCCGACCGTAACGTCCGCGAGGCCGGGCTGGAGGAGCGGATCGATACCTGCGCGGCCGACATCTTCACCGACCTGTACCCCGGCGGGCACGACTGCGTGCTCTTCGCGCACCAGTTCGTGATCTGGTCCCCGGAGCAGAACCTCGCCCTGCTGCGGAAGGCGTACGAGGCCGTGGAGCCCGGCGGGCGGGTCCTGGTGTTCAACGCGTTCAGCGACGACGACGGGGCGGGCCCGCTGTACGCGGCGCTGGACAACGTCTACTTCACCACCCTCCCGTTCCGGCACTCCACCATCTACCGCTGGCAGGAGTGCGAGGCCTGGCTGCGGGAGGCGGGCTTCACCGACGTTCGCCGCACCACCGGGCCGGGCTGGACCCCGCACGGCGTGGTCAGCGGGCGCCGGCCGGCCCGATGAGCCGGCCGGGCAGCGCAGGACACCGCCGCGAGGCGCTGGACAAGGAACTGTCGCCCAGCAGCCGGGCCCGCGACGCCCGGGGCACGCTCGCGGAGTACTGCGCGCGCAGCCTGGCCGCGCTGCGCACGCTGGAGCACCGGGCCGACGTCACCTACGGCCCCGACCCCGCCGAGCGGCTGCACCACTTCCCGCCGCGCCGCCCCGGCGCGCCGCTGCTGGTCTTCGTGCACGGCGGGCATTGGCAGGAGTCCGGCAAGGAGGAGGCCTGCTTCGCCGCGCCCGCGCTGCTGGAGGCCGGCGCCGGGTACATCGCCCTCGGCTACGGCCTGGCACCCCGCAGGCGGCTGTGGGAGATGAGCACGTCGGTGCGGCGGGGCCTGGCCTGGGTGAGGGAGAACGCCGCGGCGCTGGGCGGCCGCGGTGACGCGGTGTACGCGGCGGGGAGTTCGGCCGGGGCCCACCTGGCGGCCATGGCGGCCGGCGGGCCGGGCGGTGTTCCGCTGGCCGGGCTGGTCCTGCTGAGCGGCCTGTACGACCTGCGCCCGGTGGTCGGCAGCTATGTCAACGACGCGCTGGGGCTGAGTCCGGCGGCGGCCCGGGAGCAGAGCCCGCTGTTCCGGTCGCCGCCGCGCGCCGAGCGGGTGCTGCTGGCCCGGGGCCGGTACGAGACCGACGAGTACGCCCGGCAGCAGGAGCGGTTCTCCGCCGCGCTGCGCGGGCGGGGCCGAGCCGCGGGGGGCCCGGCGGTGGAGGACCTGGTGGTGGAGGACCGCGACCACTTCGACCTGCCGCTGGACCTCGGCGATCCCGCGACGGTGCTGGGCCGCGCGGTACTGGACCACCTGGGGCTGGGCCCCGGGCGGTGAGCCGGGCGGCGCCCGTCCTCCCGTCCGCGGGCGCCGCCCGGACACGACGCAGGGAGGTTGCCGCATGGAAACAAGGGAACTCGCCGTCGCGGGCGCCCTGGAGATCACCCCGCCGGTCTTCCCCGACCGGCGGGGACTGTTCTGCCCGGTGTACCAGGAGGCGGACTACACGGCCGTCCCGGGCGGCCCGCCGTTCCGGGTCGTGCGCAGCGGGCTGAGCGTCAACCGGACGGGCGTGGTGCGCGGCGTGCACTACGCCCGCTCCGCACCGGGCACCGCGAAGATCGTCCTGTGCGCGGCGGGAGAGGCGCTGGACCTGGTGGTGGACGTACGGTCCGGATCGCCGACCTTCGGCCGCTGGGACTCCGTCCGGCTCGGCCCGGCCCGGCCGCGCGCCGTGTACTGCCCCCCGGATGTCGGCCACGCCTTCGTCTCCCTGGCGGAGGGGACCGTCCTGGTCTACCTGCTCTCCACCCCGTACCGGCCGGAGGACGAACTGGCCGTGTCGGCGCTCGACCCCGCGCTCGGACTGCCCGTGCCCCACCGCCCCGAGCCGGTCATGTCCGACCGGGACCGCACCGCGCCCACGCTGGCCGAGGCGCTCGACCGCGGCCTGCTGCCGGAGTACCGGCCGCGCGACGGGGATCTCCGACAGGGCCCCCAGACGAAGGAGGACTGACACGTGAAGGGCATCATCATGGCCGGCGGGTCGGGCAGCCGGCTCAAACCCCTGACCGGCGTGCTCTCCAAGCAACTGCTCCCGGTCTACAACAAGCCCATGGTCTACTACCCGCTCTCGGTCCTCATGCTGGCCGGGATACGGGACATCCTCGTCATCTCCTCGCCCCACCACCTGCCCCTGTTCCGCGCGCTGCTGGGCGACGGCGGTCACCTCGGCCTGCGCATCGACTACGCCGGGCAGGAACATCCCGGCGGCATCGCCGAGGCCTTCCTGATCGGCGCCGACCACATCGGCGACGACTCGGTCTCGCTCGTCCTGGGCGACAACCTCTTCCACGGGCCCGGCTTCTCCGCGCTGCTGCGCGACCGGGCTCGGCGGCTCGACGGCTGCACCATCTTCGGCTACCCGGTACGGGACCCGCAGCGGTACGGCGTCGCCGAGGTGGACGACGACGGGCGGCTGCTGAGCATCGAGGAGAAACCCGAGCGGCCGCGCTCCGAACTCGCCGTCACCGGCCTGTACATGTACGACAACGACGTGGTCGGGATCGCCCGGGGCCTGACCCCCTCCGCGCGGGGCGAGCTGGAGGTCACCGACATCAACCAGGCGTACCTGGAGCGCGGCAAGGCCGAACTGGTCCGGCTGGGCCGGGGCTTCGTCTGGCTGGACACCGGCACCCACGACGCCCTGCTGGAGGCCGGCCAGTACGTCCAGATCCTGGAGCAGCGCCAGAGCGTACGCATCGCCTGCGTCGAGGAGATCGCCCACCGTATGGGCTTCATCGGGGCCGAGCGGCTCCGGCAGCTGGGCCGGGAGCACGCGAACACCGACTACGGCACCTATCTGATCGAGCTCGCCGACCGCGCGGCGGACGGGCGGCAGGTCCCGGACGCCCTGCCGCCCGGTCTCGTCGCCGACCCCGCCGGACTGCCGTCCCTGATCGCCCCGCGCGCCGGATCCGCAAGGAGTTGACCATGCGCTACCTGTTCACGTCGATGCCCGTCTCCTCCCACCTGATGCCGCTGGTCCCCCTGGCGCACGCCGCCCAGGCGGCGGGCCACGAGGTGCTGGTGGCCACCTGCGGCCCCGCGGAGCGCACGGCGGTGGCGGCGGGGCTGGTCACCGCCGAGGCCGGTGCGGCCCGGCAGGCCCGGCAGGCCTATGACGACCTGCTGCGCATGCTGGAGCGCGCCGAGGCCGGATCCGCCCCGGACGACGCCACCTCGCTGGCCGTGCACGGCCGCGCGTTCGGCGAGGTGGGCGCCCGGATGCTGGACGACCTGGTGGACATCGCCCGCGCCTGGGGGGCCGACGCCGTGGTCTACCCCGGCATCCACTCCGCCGCGCTGGTCGCCGCCCGGGCCGCGGGCGTTCCGGCGGTGCTGCACGGCTACGGAACGCCCCTGCCGACCTTCGGCCCCGCCCTGGAGTACCTGGCGCCGCACGCCGCGAAAGCCGGTGTGGAGAAGGTGACGGAGGCGGAGATCGAGATCGACGTCCTGCCCCCCTCCCTGGCCAACTTCACCGACGTGCCCACCGACATCGGCCGGCCCGCGCACCGGCTGGCGATGCGGTACGGCTGCTTCAACAACGGCGGCACCCTGCCGCGCTGGGCCATGCGGCGGAGCGACGTGCCGCGGGTCGTGGCCACCTGCGGCTCCTCGGCGGCCATGACCCGCGAGGGCGCGCTGTACCGCGACATCGTGCTGGCCACCCGGGAGCTGGGCGCGGAGCTGGTGCTGCTCACCGCGGACGCCGATTTGCCGAAGCTGCCCTCGACCCTGCCGCCGCACGTGCGGCCCGAGCGCTGGCTGCCGCTGCGGGCCCTGCTCGACCACTGCGACGCGATCGTGCACCACGGCGGCTCCGGAACCGTGCTCAGCTCCTTTGCCGCCGGTGTGCCGCAGGTCTCGCTCCCGATGCCGGGCACGGTCAACGTCAGCAACGCCCGGACCGTGGCCGCCCGGGGCGCCGGCCCCACCCTGGACATCGACGCCTCCGGACCGGAGGCGGTCGCCGGCGCGCTGACCGAGGTGCTGCGCGACCCCGCGCCCCGGCGGGCGGCGCAGGAGGTCGCCGAGGAGATGGCGGCCATGCCCTCGCCCGCCGCGGTCGTCGACCGCATCAGCGAACTGCTCCGCGCCGAGCCCTGGTGACCCGCCGGTGACCCACCGCCCCGCCACCTGGCACCCGGCCCGGGGCTGAACCGAACGACCGAGGAGGAGTGAGGGTGAGGATCGCTGTCGTCGGCGGCGGCCCGGCGGGGCTGGCTTTCGCCGCGTTCGCCCGGCTGGCCGACCCGCCGGACGAGGTCACCGTGTGGGAGCGCCACCAGGTGGAGGACACCTACGGATTCGGTGTCATACTGCCGCCCGCCGCTTTGGACACGATCCACCGCGCCGACCCGCTGCTGGCCGACGCGCTGGCGCCGCGCCTGGCCGGATGGGACGAGATCACCGTGCACCGCCACGGCAGGTCGCTCACCACCCGGGCCCCCCGTCTGGGCGCGATGAGCCGCCGGGCCCTGCTGCGGCTGCTGCGGCAGCGGTGCGCGCAGTTGGGAGTGCGGCTGCACCAGGGCGCCCCGGCTCCCGGCGCCGCGGCGCTCGCCGCCCGGTACGATCTGGTGGTGGCGGCCGACGGGGCGCGCTCGGCCACCCGGGACGCCCTGGCCGGGCGGTTCGGCACCACGACGGAGCGGATCGCGCCGGACTACGTCTGGCTGGGTGCCGAACGGGCCTTCGACGGGCTCGCCTTCATTCTCGCCGACACCCCCCGGGGCCCGGTGACCGCGCACACCTATCCGTACGAACCGGGCCGCAGCACCTTCCTGGTGGAGGCCGCGCACCGCCCCGGTACCGACGAGCTGGCCCGGCTCTTCGCCGGTCCGCTGGCGGGAGCGCGGCTGCTGGAGAACCGGTCGCGGTGGAGCCGCTTCCTCCAGGTGCGCAACTCCACCTGGTCCAGCGGGAACGTGGTGCTGCTCGGCGACGCGGCGCACACCGCGCACTACTCGATCGGGTCCGGCACCCGGCTGGCCCTCGACGATGCCCACGCGCTCGTCACCGCCCTGCGTTGCCAGCCGTCGCTCCCGGCCGCGCTGGCGGCCTACGAGGCGGCCCGCCGCCCGGCCGTGGAGCATACGCAACGGATCGGGCGGGCGAGCGCGGCCTGGTTCGCCGGCCTCGCCGAAGCGGGCGACGCGCCCCCGGAACGGTTCCTCGTGGACCTGGTCACCCGCGGTGGCCGGGTCTCGATGCGCGACCTGGCCGCCGACACCGCCGGGGCGGTTCCGGCGGACACGGCGCCGGGCGGCCGGTGAGGGGGCACCACCGCCCGCTACCCGCGACCGCCGCCGTCCCGTTCCGTCGTCCCCTCCCCGTCCCTCCCGATTCCCCCCGCCGCGGCCACCACCGCCGCGGCCCGTCGTCGCTGCTGGAGGAAACGTGCACGCCATCCAAGAGCTGAAGGACGTACCGGCTCTCCCCGCCGCCTTCGAGGCCGCGGCCGCCGCCGCGGCCGACCGGACCGCGTTGGAGGACGGCACGTCCTCGCTCACCTACCGCGAGCTGAACGCCTCGGCCAACCGCCTCGCCCGCCGTCTGCGACGGGAGGGCGTGGAGGCGGGCAGCCGGGTGGGCGTCCACATGTCCCGCTCCCTGGAGCTGTACACCGTCATCCTGGCCGTCCTGAAGGCCGGGGCCGTGGTCGTACCGCTGAATCCCGCCCACCCTGTCTCCGTACGGCGCGCGATCACACAGGAGGCCGCGCTGCCGCTGACGCTGCGGGACGTGCCGGCGGGGCTGGGGTCCGTCACCGTCGAGCGCGACGTCCACGAGCTCATCGCCGACAGCACCTCTCTGGAGGACGGCGACCTGCCGGAACCGGTGGATCCGGAGAGCACCGCGTTCATCCTGTTCACCTCCGGCTCCACCGGCCGCCCCAAGGGCGTGCTCATCGCCCACCGGGGCATCGCCCGCGTGGCCCGGTACAACGGGGAGGTGGAGGTCCGCTCCGACGACTGCTTCCTCCAGCTCGCCCCGTACTCCTTCGCCGCCTCCACCACCGAGATCTGGCTGAGCCTGACGCACGGGGCCCGGGTGGCCGTCCCGCCCCCGCAGCTTCCCTCGCTGCCCGACCTGGCCCGGACCATAGCCGAGCGCCGGGTCACCTTCCTGAACCTGCCGTGCGGCCTGTTCAACCTCCTGGTCGACGGCCACCCCGAGGTGCTGCGCGGGGTGCGGACGGTCATCGTCAGCGGCGACTTCCCCTCGCCGCCCCACCTGGCCCGCGCCCTGCGGGCCGTCGGCGGGACCGTCTACAACGCCTACGGCTGCACCGAGAACTCGGCCCTGACCGCGGTCCACGCCCTGACGGAGGACGACCTGCGCAACCAGGTGTTCCCGGTGGGACGGCCGCTGCCGGGCGTGGGACTGCACGTCCTGCGCGAGGACCTCACCCCGTGCGCGCCCGGCGAGGTGGGCGAGATGTGCATCAGCGGCGCCGGTCTGGCCCAGGGCTACCTGGACCAGCCGGAACTGACCGCCGAGAAGTTCCCCGTGCACGCCGGGACGCGGCTGCTGCGCACCGGTGACATGGCCCGTACGACGCCGGAGGGCGAGGTCGTCCTGGCGGGCCGGGCCGATCAGATGGTCAAGATCCGGGGCTTCCGGGTGGAGCTCCGCGAGGTCGAACTCGCCGCCGAGCAGACGGGGCTGGTGGAGCGCGCGGTGGTCCGCGCGGTGGACGCGGCGGACCACCTGAAGGAGCTGGTCCTGTTCTGCACCACCGCGACGGGCGAACCGCCCGGCACCGAGACCCTGCTGTCCGAGCTGCGCGGACGGCTGCCCGACTACATGCTGCCCGCCCGCGTCCACCACCTGTCCGAGCTGCCGCTGAACCACAACGGGAAGCTGGACCGCATGGCCCTCCAGGAGCCCCGTGCCGTCCTGGTGGAGCCGGAGGCCGGACAGGCCCGCGGCGAGACGGAGGACCCGGTCGCGTCCGTCATCGTCAGCCTGCTCGCCGGCGTGACCGGGCGGGAGCGAATCGGCACCGGCGACTCCTTCGTCCTGTCCGGCGCCAACTCCCTCCAGCTCATCCGGCTCGCCGCGAACCTCCAGGACGTCATGGGGGTCGACGTGCGGGCCGAGGACATCTTCCAGCACGACAACGCCGAGGCGCTGGCCGACCACATCCGGTCGATGCGCGAAGGCCGCACGGAGGTGGCCGCACATGACTGACCCCCTGCTCACCGTGGTGCTCGACCGATGGCGGCACACCGCCGGCCGGCCCGCTGCGACGGCCGACGACCCGTTCACCGCGGCGGACGGCGACGCCTACGCCGCCGACCTGCGCGGCCTGCTGGGCCTGGAGGTCAGCGCGGCGGACGTCGCCGAGTGCGGCACCCCGCGCGCCCTGTCCGAGCGGCTGCGCGCCCGGCGCCGGGAGGGTTCCCGCGGCCCGGCACCGGAGCCGGGAACGGAGCCGGAGCCGGGCCACGAGTCCTCTGGCGCCGGGGAGTTCGCCTGGGAGGCGACCGCCGCCCAGGCGGGCATCTGGTACGCCGGGGAGTTCGGCGACCCGGCGGCGTACAACTCCCCCGTCCTGCTGCGCTTCCCCGAACCGCTCGACCCCGAGGCGCTGCGGCGCGCGCTGCGGCACGTCGTGGCCCGGCACGAGAGTCTGCGGACCACCTTCGCCATGGACGCCGGCGGCCGACTGGTGCAGCGGGTGTCGGCCGGTCCCCGGTTCGGTTTCGAGACGGCCGCCGCCTGCGGCGAGGAGGAGGTGCGGCGGCTGGCCGCCGACTTCGCCGTCGCCCGTCTCGACCTGCGCACGGGTCCGCTGCTGCGCGTGCTGTGCCTGGACACCGGAGCGGACGGCACGGTCCTCCTGGTCAACGTGCACCACGCCGTGTTCGACGGTTTCTCCTGGTCCGTGCTGCTGACGGAGTGGCTGACCGCCTACCGGCGGCTGGCGGCCGGCGGGGAACTGCCGCGCACCCCGGCCCCAACGCAGTTCAGGAACGTCGTCGCGGCCCGGGGACGCACGGCCGCCCGGGCGTCCCTGGACCACTGGAAGGAGCGTCTCGCCGACGCCCCGCCGCTGCTCGACCTCCCCCTGGACCACCCGCGCGGGCGGGGCGCCGGGCGGGCGGACGGCGTGCGGACGGTCCTCCCGGCGGCCGAGGCCGCCCGGCTGCGAGAGCGGGCGGCGGCCGAGGGCGTGACCCCGCTGGTGGTCCTGCTCACCGCCTACGCGGTGCTACTGCACCGGCACACCGGCCAGGAGGACCTGACGGTCGGTCTGCCGGTGTCGCTGCGCGACAGGGCAGCCGACCAGGATGTCATCGGCCATCTGGTCAACACCGTCGTGCTGCGGCACCGGATCTCGCCGCGGGACACCGCGCGGGATCTGCTGGCGCGTACCCGGCAGGAGGTCCTCGCCGCGATGCGCCACAAGGACGTGGCCTTCGACGAGGTCGTCAAGGCCCTCGGCGCGGGGCGGGACGGCGGGCGCTCGCCCCTGTTCCAGACGATGGTGACCCTGATGCCGAAGGAGCGCCGCGTCCTACGCCACCTCGGCCTGGGCACCGGCGAGTGGCAGCACGTCAGCGGCGCCCCCAAGTACGACCTCGCGCTGATCGTCGAGGAGGGCGAGGAGGAACTGGGCCTGACCTTCGAGTACGACCGGGCCCTGTTCCGGCCCGGCACCGTCGAACGCGTTGCCCGGCGGTTCCGCACCCTGCTGGCGGACCTGCTGGACCGGCCCGGCAGCCCCGTCGGCGAGCTGAGCTGGGTGCCCGCGGCGGAGCTGCGGGAGCTGGAGGCCGCCTGGCACGGACCCGTGGACGAGCGGCCCGCGCGGCGATCGGTGCCCGAGATGTTCGAGGAGTGGGCCGGGCTGGCTCCGGACACCACGGCGGTCGAGGCGGTGGACGGCGGCGTCCTCACGTACCGGCATCTGAACTCCGCGGCCAACCGGCTGGCCCGGGCCCTGCGCGAGCGCGGGGCCCGCCCGGGGACTCGGGTCGCGATCCGGCTGGAGCGCGGACCGGACGCGATCACCGCCCTGCTGGCGGTGCTGAAGGCGGGCGCCTCCTACGTCCCGCTGGACCCGGCGTACCCGCGGGACCGCATCGCGCTGATGCTGGCCGACTCCCGTCCCGGGCTCCTGCTCACCCGGGGCCACCCGGAGACGCCGGGTCCGGAGGGCACCGAGGTGTTCGACCTCGACGCCGAGGAGCACCGGGTGCGGGGGCAGGACGACGGGAACCTGCCGGTGCGCCGCACCCCCGACGACGAGATGTACGTCGTCTACACCTCGGGGTCGACGGGACGGCCCAAGGGCGTCGTCATCGACGACTTCACCGTCAACAACCTGGTGTACCGGCAGATGGACCTGTCCGAGCCGGACACCGACGCCCGCACCCTCCAGTACATGTCGCTCTCCTTCGACGTGTCGTTCATGGAGATCTTCGGGACCCTCTGCGCCGGCGGCACCCTGGTCCTCACCGACGAGGAGATGCGCGCCGACCTGCACCGGCTGGCCGGCCATCTGCGCGAGCACCGGGTGGCCCGGGTCTTCCTGCCCTACGTCGCCCTCCAGGAGCTGGCGTCCGTCGTCGTCCGCAACGGCATCGCCCTGCCCGACCTGGCCGAGGTCTACACCACCGGCGAGCAGCTGGTCGTCACGCCCCGGCTGCGGGAGATGTTCGGCCGCCTCACCAGGGCGGCGCTGATCAACGCGTACGGACCGTCCGAGGCGCACCTGTGCACCGCCCACCGCCTGCCGGAGGACCCGGCCGACTGGCCGGAGAGGCCGCCCATCGGGCACACCGTGGCGGGGGTGCGGCAGTACGTCCTGGACGCCGACCGCCGTCCGGTGCCGTTCGGGGTGCCGGGCGAGTTGTACGTGGGCGGGCGGGTCCTCTCCCCCGGCTACCTGAACCTGCCGGAACAGACCCGCTCGCGCTTCCTGCCCGACCCCTACGCACCGGAGCCGGGCGCACGGCTCTACCGCACCGGCGACCTGGTCAGGTTCACGCCCGAGGAGGGCTTCGTGCACCTGGGCCGGGTCGACGAGCAGATCAAGATCCGCGGCTACCGGATCGAGCCCGCGGAGGTGGAGGCGGCGCTCAACGACCTGCCCTCGGTGACCGCCTCCGCCGTGGTCGCCGCCGAACACCGCCCCGGGGACCGGCGGCTCGTCGCGTTCCTGCGCACGGACGGCCCCGTGGACGAACCGGAGCTGCGCCGCCTGCTGGGCCGCTCCCTGCCGGCGTACATGGTGCCCTCCCGGTTCGTGGGGATCGACCAGTTGCCCACCTCTCCCAGCGGCAAGACCGACCGGGCCACCCTGGCCGCCCGCGCGGCGCAGCTTCCGGCTCCCCGGCGGGAGGCTTCCGGCGGCCGGCCGCCGACCTCTGCCGAGCAGCGCGTCGCCGCCGTCTGGGCCGGACTGCTGGACGGTGCCGCGGTCGGCCCGGAGGACGACTTCTTCGCCCTGGGAGGCCACTCGCTCATGGCGGTGCGGCTGCGCCAGACGCTCCAGGAGGAGTACGGCGTCGATCTCCCGCTCAGCGTGCTGCTGGCCGACCCGACCGTGGCGGGCATGGCCGCGCGGGTGGAGCAGGCGCGCGCCGGGGAGGTCACGGCCGGCGGGCCCGACCTGTGGGCCGACACCCGGCTTCCGGAGGGGCTGGATCCGGCCGGCGTCCCGCGGCGCGCCAACCCGGTCGCCGCCCGGACGGTGCTGCTGACCGGTGTCACCGGCTTCCTGGGGATCTACCTGCTGCGCTCCCTGCTCGCCGCCGGCTGCGAGGTCCACTGCCTGGTACGGGCCGGCTCGCCGGAGGAGGGGCTGCGCCGGGTCACCGACAACGCGCGCCGCTACCGGGCCGACCGCGGCCTGGACCTGTCCCGGGTGCGCGTGGTGGCAGCGGACCTGTCGCAGGAGCGGTTCGGCCTGGCACCCGAGGAGTACCGCGCCCTGGCCGGGCGGATCGAGGCCGTCTACCACGCGGCGGCGCACATCAACTTCGCCGCACCGTACGTCTCGGTCAAGCCGACCAACGTGGACGGCTTCGTACGGGTCGTCGAGTTCTGCGCCGACACGGTGCTCAAGCCGCTCCAGCACATGTCCACGCTCGCCGTCTTCCCGCCCGGAGGGCCTGCCCGGAACATCGGCGAGGACGCCGTCCCCGAGACCCCCGACGGGCTCGGCATCGGCTACGCGCAGAGCAAGTGGGTCGCCGAGCGGCTGGCGCTGGCGGCCCGGGAGCGGGGGGTGCCGGTCACCGTCCACCGCATCGGGAGGATCGGCCCGGACACCGCCACCGGAGCCTGCCGGACGGACGACTTCTTCTGGCTCCAGGTCAAGAGCTTCCTGCAGCTGGGCCTGGCGCCGAGGGAGCCGGGACCGCCCGTGGACCTGCTGCCGGTGGACGTGGTGGCCGACGCGGTCGTGCTGCTCTCCCGCTCGCCCGCCGCGCACAACCGGAACGTGCACGTCTTCCACCCCGTCGGCATGGACTGGGAGACGGTCTTCGCCGCCGTGGGCTCGCTGGGGCGCCCGCCCCGGCTCGTGTCCACGGCCGAGTGGCTCAAAGCCCTGGAGTCCGGCCCCTCCGACGCGGACGACCGTTCCCTGGCGAGCCTCGTCCCGCTGTTCCGGGAGGGGGTCATGGAGCTGGGCGACCACCACTACACCAACGACGGCACGGTCAGGCTGCTGAAGGACCTCGGCCTCGAACTGCCCGCCGCCGATCCGTCCTGGATCACCTCGATGGTCCGCTACTTCGCCGAGACCGGCCAGGTCGCCACCGCACGCGTGCCGTGAGCGCCGCCGCGCGGCACGAGCCGCCGAGGACACCCAGCCGCCGAAGGCCATCGCAGGAAGGACCCCGTCATGTCAGGAGCCAGGCGCCGCGTCAGGGCCGTCATCGTGGGAGCCGGCCCGGTGGGCTGCCTCCTCGCCATCGAGTTGCGTCGGCGGAACTTCGAGGTGGAGGTACACGAGAAGCAGTCCGCCGGCGGTGTGGCCACCGTCGGGACCGGCCGCTCGTTCAACCTGACCCTCACCCACCGAGGATCGAGCGCTCTGCACCCCGCGCTGCGCGACCGCATATACGCCACGGGGGCGGTGCTCCAGCAGCGCGTCGTGCACCACCGCGACGGCACGCTCACCCACCAGCCCTACGGGGTCAGCAGCGACCACCACCTGCTGTCCGTACCGCGTGCCGCCCTCCAGCGCATCCTTCTGGAGGAGGCGCTGGAGGCGGGGGCGTCCGTGCACTTCGGCCACTCCTGCGTCGCTGCCGACGCGCACCGCGCCGAGGCCGTCTTCGTCGCCGCCGACGGCGGCGTGTGCCGGGCCACCGGGGACATCCTGATCGGCTGCGACGGCGCGAACAGCGCGCTGCGCTACGAACTGTCCAAGTCCGGCGCCCGGATGCGGATCCACCAGGAGTACATCCCACACGGCCACGTCGAGCTGACCATGCTGCCCGAAGCGGCCCGGAGGCTCAGCCCGGACGGGATGCACCTGTGGCCCCGCGGGGACCACTTCCTCCAGGCCCAGCCGAACCGGAACGGCATCCCCACCACCACCCTGTTCATGCCGGTGGACAGCCTGGGCGGCGAACTGCGGTTCCGGTCCTTCGCGGACCGCGACTCCGTACGGGAGCACTTCGACCGCGAGTACCCCGACATCGCCGCGGCCCTGCCACAGGTCGTCGAGGAGGCCTGGGACACGCGTCCCGCCCTGCTCAAGGTCGTCCGCTGCGCCCCCTACCACTACGACCGCGCCGTGCTCGTCGGCGACTCCGCCCACACTGTCGTCCCGTTCTACGGCCAGGGCATCAACTGCAGTTTCGAGGACGCGGAGGTGCTGTGCGGTCTGCTCGACCGCCACCTGGGCTCCGGCTCCGACCGTCACACCGCCGTCCGGGCCGCGGCGGCGGAGTTCAGCGAGTTGCGGGTGGCCCCCGGCCAGGCGATAGCCGACCTGTCCATGGCCAACCTGGAAGAGCTGAGCGCCCACATCGACGACGAGTTGTTCCACATGCGCAAGGGGCTGGAGCGCAGGCTGCACCAGCGGTACCCGGAGGACTTCGCCCAGCTCTACCAGCTCGTCGCCTTCACCCGAATCCCCTATCACGAGATCGTCCGGCGCAGTGAGTGGGACAAGCACGTCCTGGACCTGTTGTGCGAGCGGTACGACCTGCGCACACAGGCCGACGAGATCATCGACTCCTATCCGGAGTTCGCCCGGAGCCTGGGAGCAGACGGAGTACCCGTACCGGTGATGTCGTCCGGTCCCGCCGCGCTGTCACGACCTGGAGACCTCTGAATGACCGACAACCCCTACGACGTGGAACTGGACCCCCGCTACAGCTCCGAGGGAGCGCGCCCCGCCTCCTGGAGCGAGACGCGCCGCGCGCTGGCCGAGGCCAAGCTGTACTGGGTCGCGACCGTGCGGCCCACCCCCAGGCCGCACATAACGCCCGTGGCGGGGGCGTGGCACGACGGGGCCCTGTGGTTCTGCTCGCTGCCCCGGGAACGCAAGGTGCTCAACCTGCTGTCCAACCCCCGGTGCTCGCTGCTGACCGGGACCAACCAGCTCTCCAGCGGCATGGACATCGTGCTGGAGGGCCGGGCGGTCCGGGTCACCGAGGAGGAGCGACTGGAGGAGGCCGCCGAGACGTTCCGCCGCAAGTACGGCGCGATGTGGGACTACGTCGTCGACGGTGACGTGCTCAGCGGCTCCGTCGGCCGGGCCTGGGCCTTCTCCGTCGCTCCTCGGACGGTGTTCAACTTCACCAAAGGCCGTGTCGCGCAGACCCGTTGGCGCTTCTCATCCTGAGCAGCTTGGGCCGTAACTCGACGGCCTCCCCCACCGGCTCCGGCCCCGGACGGGCCCGTCCGGGGCCGGGGACGTCCGCCTCCGAGGCGGGCACCCCGAACCGGAAGCCGACCCCGCGGATGGTCGTGATCCACTCGCTGCTGCCCAGCTTGCCGCGCAGGCTGCTGACGTGGGTGTCTATGGTTCTGCTCGCCTGGACGCTGACCCGGGTGTCGGCCGGGTAGTCCCAGACGACGGACATCAGCTCCTGTCTTTGGAAGATCCGGTCCGGCTCCGTCGCCAGCGTGTACAGCAGGTCGAACTCCTTGCGGGTCAGGGCGAGCGGCCGCCCGTACAGACACGCCTCCCGCCGGGAGGGGTCGATGACGAGCGGACCGAGTTCCAGACGGTCGCCCTCCCCCCGGCCGGTCTCCTCCGGTACGCGCGATGTCCCGGTCCGGCGGAGGATGGCCTTGATCCGGGCCACCAGCTCACGCGCCCGGTAGGGGATCTCGACGCAGTCGTCGCATCCCGCCTCCAGCAGGAGCACCCGGTCCACCTCGGCCCCCGCCGGGGTGAAGCCGATGATGGGCACTTCGCTGTCCCCGCGTATGGCCTGGCATACCGAGACACCGTCGAGATCCGGAAGGCCGGTGTCCAGCAGGATGAGGTCGCAGTCGTGGTACGCCTCCAGCACGTCTCCACCGCTGGGGGCTACGAAGGCGTCGAAACCGTGTCGCTGCATATCCCGTCTCAACGCATCCGCCGAGGGACAGCCGGAAGCCACCAGGATGCGTGTTCTGGAGTGTTCGTGGCCGTTCCGGAAAACCAGGCCGGCGAGGTTCGATCCCTTTCGAACCGTGAGTCTGCGCGAGTTCCCGTCCTCGACAGACAAAGCAAATCCCCCTGTCGGTAAGGTCCTGCTGCCGTATAGGTGCGTTGGAATCGTGCTCGCCACCGCGTTCCCCACCCTGAGCGCACCATGCGCCGGAGTGCGGCCCGAAACATGTTAATGGTGCACGCACACGCACAGCCGGATGCCGCGGCAGAAGGGTCGCCGGATTCCGCTTACCGCACCGGGCATTTCACCCACCGAGTAAGGAGCACCCCGTGGCCCCCCGCATCCTTGTGACAGGCGGTGCCGGATTCATCGGATCGCACTACGTCAGAACCCTGTTGACGCCACAGAGCGACTTGCGCATCACGGTTCTGGACCGGCTCACCTACGCGGGCAACCCCGCCAACCTGGACCCGGTGCGCAGCCATCCGGGATTCCGCTTCGTCCCCGGCGACATCTGCGACCCGCAGACGGTCGACCGTGTCGCCGGGGAGGCGGACGAGATCGTGCACTTCGCCGCCGAGAGCCACGTGGACCGGTCGATCGCCGACGGCCAGGAGTTCGTGCGTACCAACGTCCTGGGCACCCAGGTCCTGCTGGACGCGGCGGTTCGGCACGGCATCCGGTGCTTCGTGCACGTCTCCACCGACGAGGTGTACGGCTCCATCCCGCACGGCTCCTGGCCCGAGGACCATCCGCTGCTCCCCAGTTCGCCGTACTCCGCCTCGAAAGCGGCCAGCGATCTGCTCGCGCTCAGTTACCGCACGACCCACGGCCTGGACGTCCGCGTCACGCGCTGCTGCAACAACTTCGGACCCTGCCAATACCCGGAAAAAATAATTCCGCTGTTTGTCACCCGGTTGCTGAACGGGCGAAAAGTACCGCTTTACGGAACCGGCGAGAATTCCCGGGAATGGCTCCACGTCGACGACCACGTCGCCGCACTCGAGCTGGTCCGCACGGCTGGGCGGGCCGGCGAGGTCTACAACATCGGGAGCGGGGTCGAGCTCACCAACAGGCGGCTGACCGCCCTCCTGCTGGAACACTGCGGCGCGTCCTGGGACAGTGTCGAACCCGTCGGCGACCGCCCGGGGCACGACCGGCGCTACTCGGTCGACACGGCCAAGATCCGCCGGGAGCTGGGATGGGCGCCGCGCCGGGACTTCCGCGCCGCGCTGGCCGAGACCGTCGACTGGTATCGCAGGAACGACGGCTGGTGGCCCCGGGAGGCGGCCCGCCGGCCGCTCTCCCCCTCCCCGGCTGCCTGACCCCGGGCCGGAGTCGCGGACACCGCCGGCGGCCGGGCCGCCGTACCGCCGCCGGGAACCGCGGGAAGCTCCTGCCTGCCCCGCCGCCCGGCAACCGCAACCAGTGACCGACGAGGAGCGCTGATGACCTCCGCCCGATCCGACCACTCCGCCGAACCCGGTCACGTCCCGCCTCGCGCCGGGTTGAGGGAATGGCTGGGGCTGGCCGTCCTCGCGTTACCCGCGATGCTGATCGTGATGGACATGACGGTGCTGCACCTGGCCGTTCCGCACCTCAGTTCCGACCTCGCGCCCACCGGTTCCGAGCTGCTGTGGATCACGGACATCTACGGGTTCATGGTGGCGGGTTTCCTGATCACCATGGGCAACCTCGGGGACCGGATGGGCCGGCGCCGCCTGCTGCTGACCGGAGCCGGCGCCTTCGCGGCCGCCTCCGTCCTGGCCGCCTACGCCTCAAGCCCCGAGACGCTGATCGCGGCCCGCGCCCTGCTGGGACTGGCCGGAGCGACCCTGATGCCCTCCACTCTCTCGCTCCTGCGCGTCATGTTCCTCGACGAACGCCAGCGGACCATCGCCATATCCGCTTGGATGATGTGCTTCACCGTGGGCGCCTCGATCGGCCCGCTGGTCGGAGGCGTCACGCTCGAGCACTTCTGGTGGGGGGCGGTCTTCCTCATCGGCGTCCCCGTGATGGTGACACTGCTGGTGCTCGGCCCTGTCCTGCTGCCCGAGTACCGCGCGCCCTCGGCCGGACGACTGGACCTCGTCAGCTCCCTGCTCTCCCTGGCGGCCGTCCTGCCGGTGGTGTACGGCATCAAGCAGGTCGCCCGGGACGGGCTGGGCGCACTGCCGGTGCTGGCCATCCCGTTCGGCGTGGCCGCGGGCACGGTCTTCCTGCGGCGGCAACGCCGCCTGGAGGACCCGTTCATCGACCTGCGCCTGTTCCACGAGTCCCGGTTCCGGGTGTCCTTGAGCGCCCTGGCCACCCTGACCTTCGTGATGTTCGGCATCAACCTGTTCATCGTCCAGTCGCTCCAGTTGGTGCACGGACTGTCCCCGCTGGAGGCGGGCCTGTGGAGCCTGCCGGGAAGTGTCGGCGGAGTGATCGGCACGGTGGTGGCCATCACGGCACTGCGCCGGGTGCGTCCGGCCTACGTCATGGCCGCCGTCCTCGCGGCCGCTGCGGTCGGCCTGCTCCTCGTCGCCCGGGCCGGCCGCACCGACTTCGTGCTGCTGGTGACGGGCCTGGCCGTCATGGCCACGGGCATAGCCCCGGCACTGAACCTGGGCACGGACATGGTCGTCAGCTCCGCTCCCCCGGACCGGGCGGGCGCGGCGTCCGCGGTCTCCGAGACCAGCAACGAGTTCGGCGGCGCGCTCGGTCTGGCTGTCCTCGGCAGCATAGGCACCGCCGTGTACCGCACGCGGGTGGAGGAGACCGCGGGTGCCGAGATTCCGGCCGAGGCCGCCGGGGCCGCCGGGGACACCCTGGCCAAGGCCCTGTCCGCGGCCGAGCAGCTGCCCGAGGAGCCGGGGAGCAGGCTGGTGGACCTCAGCCGCGAGGCCTTCTCGTACGGTCTGTCGGCCATGTCGGTGATCGGCGCGGTCCTGGTCGCCGTCTGCGCCGTGCTCGTGGCCACCACCCTGCGTCATGTCCGCCCCGGCACCGGGGATGGCGAAGCCGCCGAGGACGACGGCGCCGGGGACGGCCGGTCGGCCGGCGCCCTCGCCCCCTGACCGGGCCTCCCCGTACCGAACTCGCCGACCGGCCGCCGCGGAACCACGGCGACTCGCCAAGTAAGGAGACATGTGGAAA
>NZ_JBSVCZ010000037.1:0-46693 GCF_054072955.1 Streptomyces sp. SS8 | reverse complement strand
GGCGAGAGGTCAGCTCGGACCGCTCGGTGTCGAGGTGTCGATGGCCAGCGAGACGGCAAGCGCACCGAGGGCCGTTCCCATCAGGTAGCGCTGGAACTTCAGCCAGGAGGGGCGGCGGGCGAGGAAGACGGAGATGGTTCCGGCCGCCAGCACGATGAGCAGGTTGACGGTGAGGGCCACCACGATCTGGACGGAGCCGAGCATGATGCCCTGGAGCAGCACGTTGCTCGCCGTCGGGTCGACGAACTGGGGGATGAGCGAGAGGTACATGATGGCGATCTTCGGATTGAGCAGGTTCGTCATCAGCCCCATCGTGAACAGCCTGCGCGGCGGGTCGTGCGGAATCTCCTGGGGGGCGAAGACGGACAGACCGCCGGGCTTCAGCGCGCTCCAGGCGAGGTAGGCCAGATAGGCCGCGCCGGCTATCTTCACGGCGGTGTACAGCTCGGGTACCGCGATGAAGACGACCGACAGGCCGAGGTTGGTGGCCACCAGATAGACGAGGAAGCCCACGGCGACGCCGCCGAGGGACACGACTCCGGCACGCCTTCCCTGGGTGATGCTCCGGGAGACGAGATAGATCATGTTCGGCCCGGGGGTGAGCACCATTCCCAGGGCCACCATCGCGACGCCGAGAACCCCGCTCGCCTCAACCATGGCTTTCCACCGCTTCCCCCCCGGTCCCGCGGGCTCCGTTCAGTACCTCGGAGAGGCTGTGGACGATGTCGTGGAGGAAATGGCGGGTGAGGAGGTCCAGGGTGGGCCGAGGAGCGGGGAAGCGGGGGTCCTCGTACTCCCAGTCGTCGTCGGTGAGCACGGCCAGGCGGTCGGCCAGGGCCCCGGCGGCCCGGCCCAGCTCCTCGGATGTCCGCCGGGCGTCCTCGTCCCGGTAACGCGGCGGAGGCTCCGAGCCCCCGGGTGCCGGTGCGGCCGGCGGGGCGGGCCCGAGGACCGTGTCGATCCGCCGGTGGAACAGGATGCACATGTCGCGTATATGGCAGCCGTGCTCCAGTGGCGACCAGGGGAGC
This sequence comes from Streptomyces sp. SS8, assembly GCF_054072955.1. Lineage (NCBI taxonomy): Bacteria > Bacillati > Actinomycetota > Actinomycetes > Kitasatosporales > Streptomycetaceae > Streptomyces > Streptomyces sp. SS8. The sequence continues at coordinate 45,665 of NZ_JBSVCZ010000037.1, read as the reverse complement.
GTGCCGTCGTGTCGCCGGGCGGTGCCGGGGGCCGCCAGCACCTGCTGCCAGCCTGCCGCGTACTCCAGGAGCAGGTCCGAGGCCTTCCACCGGCTGTACGGACGGGAGGTGAAGGCGCATCGGCCGCACCGGGGTAACGGGAGCGGGGGACGGTCCAGCAGTGTGTGTGCCGTGGTGTTCACCGGGCTGCGGCCACCTTCCTGGTGGTGTGTCCTGCGGCTGTCTGTCGGCTGTCCGACCAGTGCGCCCGAATCGTCCTGCGTCCACTGCTCGGTGCGATAGCGAGTGTATGGCGGATTCATGGTCCGATCAATGTGGAGCATTGCCCTCGGTGTAATACTGTGTTTGGATGCCGGTACACCGGGGGGGAGGATGCCGTGAAGGACTACAGGAGCGTCGCCGACGCGGTCGCCGAGGAGATCAGGTCGGGCCGCCTCAGGGCAGGAGACCGGCTTCCCCCGCAGCGCGACTTCGCCCGGCGGCACGGCATCGCCGGTTCCACGGCCACCCGCGTCTACCGGGAACTCGCCCGCCGGGGCCTTACCGTCGGAGAGGTGGGCCGCGGCACCTTCGTGCGCGCCGCCCCCGGCGTGGTCCCCTCTTCCCCGCCCGAGCCCGCGGGCGGCCGGGTCGACCTGGAGCTCACCCACCCGGTGGTGCCCGGGCAGGCCGGGTTGCTCTCCGCCGGACTCGGCAGGCTGCTGCGTCCCGACGTCCTGGGGCCCGCGCTGCGGCCGGCCGGTCCGGACGGCGGCCCCGCCACGCGCGAGGCCGCCGCCGATCTGCTGACGCGCGGCGGCTGGCGCCCCGACCCCGCGAGAGTGCTGTTCGCCGGGAGCGGCCGGCAGGCGGTCTCGGCCGTCGTCGCGGCGCTGGTCCGGCCGGGTGCCCGGCTGGGCGTGGAGGAACTGACCTACCCGGCGGTCAAGGCGATCGCCGCCCGGTTCGGCATCACCCTCGTGCCGCTGGCCGTGGACGACGCGGGGCTGGTCCCCGAAGCCGTCGAGGAGGCCCACGAGGCCGGGCCGCTGCACGCGGTCTACGTCCAGCCGGTCCTGCACAACCCGCTGTCGCTCACCATGCCCGCGGAGCGGCTGGAGCGGCTGGCGGACACCCTGGCGAGGCTCAGGATCCATGCGATCGAGGACGCCGTGTGGTCCTTCCTCCGGGACGACCTGCCGCCTCTGGCGTCCCGCGCGCCCGAATGGACGATCGTCGTCGACAGCCTCTCCAAGCGGCTCTCGCCGGGGCTGTCCCTCGGGATCGTGGTGGCCCCCGCGTCCGTCGCGAACCGCGTCTCCGTGTCGCTGCGCTCGGGAGGCTGGACCCCGATGCGATTCGCACTGGAGGCGATGTCCCAGTGGCAGGCGGACGGCACGGTGCGGGCGGTCGTGCGGGCCAAGCAGCGGGAGGCCGGGGTGCGGCAGGAGATCGCCCGGCGCCACCTGGGCGACTTCGTGACGCGGGGCGCCCCCTGCTCGTACTACCGCTGGTGGGAGCTGCCCCCGGCCTGGCGTGCCGACACCTTCGTCGCCGCCGCCGCGCGGCACGGCATCGGGGTCACACCGGCCGCGGCGTTCTCCGTCGGCCGTCACCGGATTCCCGACGCGGTCCGCCTGGGCCTGGCCTCGCCCGCCCCCGACACCCTCTCCCGGGCCCTGGCCACCCTGGCCGATCTCGCCCGGTCGGCTCCGGCCGACCTCGCCGCCGACTGAGGGCGGGACGTGCGGAGCGGAGCCGGAGGAGCCGTCGGATGGCCTTCCGGACGGGGCTCGCGGCACGGACGGCGGGCGGCTGAGCGGCGACCCGGAAACCCTCCGGTTTCGGCTCAGTGTCCGGGCGGATTCCGCAGGAAAAGGACCTGATATCGGATTGCGGAACCCGCTGTTTCGATGCAGCAGCCCCATGCCGAATCGAGGAGTGAATCCCGGGCGCAGGGGGATGAAACCGAAATAAAAGTGCGGGAAAAGCTGACGGTCCGAGACATATCGACACCTCATCGATGTGATTTTTCCCACGTTTGGCGGAACTCGGTTCCTGTTCACAAAGGCAGCCGGATGCCGGCCTCGCGGTCCAGATGCGAGAAAGCGCCATATTTATTCGTCCGGCCTCTTTGTGTGGCGGCATGTCAATCCTGTGCATATTCCCCGGGCGATGCCAGCCTGCTTGGCGTCGTAATCGCGCAAAGCGGCAACACGAAGGACGGGCAGATGTGTCGTTATCCTGAAATGGGTGCATCTCCTCGAGAGGTGCGCGTGTGCGACGAGGGGCTGCAGCTGTACCGCGAGGCACTGGAGGCGGGGACCGTATCAGGCGGCGTGCCCGAATGCCTCGTCGAGTGCGGCCTTCTGAGGCCGCTGCCGGGCAGGGAGAACTCGTTCGTCCCCGTTCCCCCGAGAGTCGCGGAATCGGAAGTGGTCCGTTCGGTGGAGCGAGAAATAGAGCAGTACGAGGGAATCCTGGCGGCTCTGCGTTCCTCTTTCCTCGCCGCGGAAATCGTCTACCGGGACACCCAGCGGCAGGCGGAACCCTCCATCGAATCGCTGAAAGGCGAGAAGGTGATCGGGGAGGCGCTGAGGCTGGCGGTGGAGTCGTGCAGGGAGGAACTGCTGACCGCGCAGCCGGGTGGCGGCCGGCCCCCCGCGCTGCTCGCCGAAGCGCTGCCCCGCGACCTGGCCCTGGTACGGCGGGGCCTGCGGCAGCGCACGCTCTACCAGCACAGCGTGCGCTCGCACCGGCCCACCCTGGCGTACATCGAACGGGTCCTGGCCGAAGGAGCCCAGGTCCGTACGCTGGACGAGATCTTCGAGCGTGTCATCATCTGCGATCGCACGGTCGCCTTCATCCCCGGCGCCCCGGAACGGAGGAACGCCGCGCTGGCCATCCGCCACCCCGGCGCCATCGACTTCCTCACCAAGGTGTTCGAGCACATGTGGGAGCGCGCGGAACCCGTGTCCATCTCCATGGACCGGCACCGCCCCGACCTGCTCACCGACTCCGTCCGCAGGACCGTGCTCCGCATGGTCGTGACCGGGCACACGGACGAGAGCATCGCGGCCCGCCTGGGTGTGAGCGCCCGCACCGTCTCCACGCACATCAAGAAGATCTCCGAGGCGCTGGGCAGCCGAAGCCGGGCGGAACTGGGCTACCTCGTCTCCCAGCGGCGGCTCCTCGAAGCCGGGAACACCTCCGCCGGGACCCCGGCGACGCCCTAGTGGTACCGCCCCGGGGTGCCCGGCCGCCTGCGGATCAGTACGTCAGGCCGTGTCCGAAGGGGTAGAGGGTGCCGGTGGAGCCGGCGTCCGGGACGGCGACCGGGAGCCTGCCGGCGGGGGAGAGGTCGCCGTAGACGGTGCGGACGGCGGCCCGGAGGGAGGGGGCGCCGTAGGAGTAGGTGGCCAGGTAGGCGGGGACGCCGGGGAAGCGGCGGATGTCGTACGGGTTGCGGACGGCGACGGCGACGACGGGTGTGCCGGTGTCCATCAGGGCCTGGACCAGTCTCGCCTGGGCGGTGCCCTTCTCCGAGCCCGCCGCGGCCGCGTTGACGGAGACGATCACCAGGCCGTGGCCCGCCGCCGCCCCGGCCGCCTCGGTGATGCGGTCCGCAGAGGGGATCGCGCCCGTCTCCAGGACGGTGGCGCTCTGGCCGGGCCGCTCGGCGACGGCGTCGGCGAGGGCCCGGGTGGTGCCCACCCCCCAGCCGGTGACCAGGACGGAGCGGGCGCCGGAGGAGAGGGGGAGGAGGGAGCCCTCGTTCCTGACCAGGGTGACGGTGCGGTCGGTGATGGCCTGGGCGTCGGCCCTGTGGCGTTCGGAGCCGACGGTGCGCACGGCGTGCTGCTCGTCCACGTACGGGTGCCGGAAGAGGTCCCGGCGGAGCTTGTGCGCCAGGATCCGCTCCACGGATGCGTCCAGACGGGAGACGGGGATCCGCCCGCCGCGTACGGCCTCCAGGACGGCGTCGTAGGCGGTGTCGAGCTTCGGCGCCAGGACGAGCTGGTCGCAGCCGGCCATGAGGGCCTGGACCGGTGCCACGTCCGGCGGGAACTGGCCCGAGGCGCCCTGCATGTCCAGGGCGTCGGTGACGATCAGGCCCTCGAAGCCCAGCTCCTCGCGCAGCAGCCCGGTGATGATCGGCCGCGACATGGTGGCCGGGACGCCCGACGGGTCCAGGGCCGGGACGACGATGTGGGCCGTCATGATCGTGTCGACGCCGCGTGCGATGGCGGCCCGGAAGGGCGGCAGGTCGATGTCCTCCAGTTCCTCGCGGGTGTGGTCGATCCGCGGGAGGCCGGTGTGGCTGTCGGTGTCGGTGTCGCCGTGCCCGGGGAAGTGCTTGGCGGCGGAGGCGACCCGGCCGCGGTGGTAGCCGCTCACGGAGGCGTCGACCAGGGAGGCGCACAGGGAGGGGTCGGAGCCGAAGGAGCGGACACCGATGACCGGGTTCTCGGGGTTGACGTTGACGTCGGCGACGGGGGCGTAGTTCTGGTTGACGCCCATCGCCGCCAGCTCCAGGCCGATGATCTCGGCCGAGCGCCGGGTGTCGGAGGTGGACCGGCCCGCCGCCAGCGCCATGTTCCCGGGCAGGAGGGTGGCGGGGTCGGTGAGGCGGTAGACGACGCTGCCGCCTTCCTGGTCGATGGAGACCAGCAGCGGTACGCGGGCGCCCGCGCCGCGCGCGGCGTGCTGGAGGCCGTTGGACAGACGGGTGGTCTGGAGCGGGTCGCGGACGTTGTCGGGGCCGCGGCGGGCGTCGAAGTAGATGACCCCGCCCGGCCGGTACTTGGCGATGACCTCGGCGGGGGTGTCCACGCCGTACAGGGTGCGGTTGCCCGCGGACGCGGTGTCGGCGGACTGTCCGTAGACCTCGACGACGAAGAGTTGCCCGATCTTGTCCTCCAGGGACATGCGGCGCACCAGCGCCCGGGCCCTGGCTCTGGCGCGCGCGTGGTCACCGCCGGAGGCGGCGGCCTGTCCGGCGGCCGCGTTCGCCGGGGAGGAGAGGGCGGCGGAGGCGGTCAGCGCCGCGGTGACACCGAACAGGCCGGTGGCGAGGGCTTGTCTGCGGCTGGGAGTCGCGGGCTGCTGCATCGGGTCTCTCCTCACATGGGCGGACGGAGCGGGTGGGGCCGGTGGTGCGCGTGCGGAGGGGAAGGCATGTGGGGGTGGGCGCCGGGGCGGTGGCGGCCACATCGTTCCAGCGCGCCGGGCCCAGGGCCAGAGGGATGCGGGACTGTCAGTGGTCGGGCCATTGGCGGGGGCGCGGAGGGCGGCGCGGGGAACTCGGGGGCCGGGACGGGGGACGGCTTCGGGAGGTGGGGCGGGGGGAGGCGGGCCGGGGGTCGGGCGGGTCCACCGGGATTGTGCGGTGGCGGCCGGTGCCGGGTGCGGCGACGCGCGGCGGGGGCGCGGCACGGTGGCCCTGGAGGGTGACGGGAGGAGGCGTCCGGCGGGTCCGGCGGGCGCCGCGCGTGGGCGGCGCGTGCGCCGTGCCCCGGTCGCCGGTCCCGGCCGCCTCAGGGGTTCAGCGGCTTCTCGTACCAGGCCACGTCCCAGTACCGGCCGAACTTCCGGCCGACCTCGCCGTACGTGCCGATGTGGCGGAAGCCGAAGCGGGCGTGGAGGCGTACGGATGCCTCGTTGGGCTGGGCGATGCCCGCGTAGGCGCGGTGGACGTCCTCGCCGCCGAGGGCGTCGAAGAGGCGCTCGTACAGCAGGGTGCCGACGCCCCGCCCGCACGCGTCGGGGGCGAGGTAGACGCTGACCTCGACCGAGGTGGAGTAGGCGGGTCTGGGGCGGAAGGGGCTGCTGGTGGCGTAGCCCAGAAGGCGGTTCGATTCCGCGTCCAGGGCAACCAGAAGGCGGTGCGGGCCGTCCTTGGGGTGGGAGAGCAGCCAGGGACGCCTGGCCTCGGGGGCGAGGGGCTCGGTGTCGAATGTGACGGGGGTCTCACGTACGTAGTGGTTGTAGATGTCCGTCAGGTCCGGAAGGTCGCCTTCCTCGCCCGCTCTGACCTGGACTTCCCCGCGTTCGGTCATGGAAGGCCCCCTCTGTGTGGCGGCGCAGAATACCGCAAGATCCGGAAAAACGATGCGCGCCGTGGGAATTCTGTCCGGATTGAAGTCGTTGATTCCATCGGAACGGGCACCCGAACCAGGAGACGCCGGGTGGCTGGACCGCCACCGACCAGTTGTAGACCACGACTCGCAAGGGAGTACGCATGGCAACCCGTGCCGTCGCCCGTCGTCAGGCCGACTCCAACGGCGCTGATGAGGCACGACCTGTACGTACCTCGTCTGCAGGGGATGTAGCGGACCGGGACCTGGTCGGCATGTACCTCGACGAGATCGCCCGCACCCCGCTGCTGGACGCGGCGAAGGAGGTCGAGCTCTCGCTCGCCATCGAGGCGGGCGTGTACGCCCGGCAGATCCTCGACGGCGAGGTCGAGCCCGTCTCGGGGGACTCGCCGGCGGCGACCGCGACCCGCGAGGAACTGGAGGCCGTGGCCGCCGAAGGCGAGCGCGCCAAGGACGTCTTCATCCGTTCCAACCTGCGCCTGGTCGTCGCCGTCGCGCGGCGCTACCCCCGCAGCGGCCTGCCGCTGCTGGACCTGATCCAGGAGGGGAACGCGGGCCTGGTGCGGGCGGTGGAGAAGTTCGACTACCGCAAGGGCTTCAAGTTCTCCACGTACGCGACGTGGTGGATCCGCCAGGCCATCACGCGGTCGATCGCCGACCAGTCGCGGACCATCCGCCTCCCCGTCCACCTGGTCGAGGAACTGGGACGGATCCGGCGTGTGCAGCGGGAGTTCAACCGCGAGCACGGCCGCGACCCCGAGCCCGCCGAGATCGCCGAGGAGCTGGGCTCCAGCCCCGAGCGCATCACGGACGTGCTGGACTGGGCGCGTGACCCGGTCAGCCTGAACATGTCCGTGGACGACGAGGGCGAGACGCAGTTCGGCGACCTGCTGGAGGACACCTCCGCGACCTCTCCCGAGGACTCCGTGCTCGTGATGCTGCGGCGCGAGGAACTGGAGGACATGATCGGCCGGCTCGACGACCGGACCGCCTCCATCATCCGGGCGCGCTACGGCATCGAGGACGGGCGCGAGCGCACGCTGACCGAGGTCGGCAAGCAGCACGGCCTGACGAGGGAACGCATTCGCCAGATCGAGAAGCACGCCCTGCTCGAACTGAAGAAGATGGCCCATGACACGGGCTTCGACGCGGCGGCGTGACGGCGTCCGGCGCGGTGGGACACACCGCGCCGTGACGGGACACGACCGAAGACGACCGAACACGCCCCTGGACAGGGACCCCGGCGCACCCCCCGGCGCCGGGGTCCCGCTGTGTGCGGAGCCCGTGACGCCCGGCGCCCCGGTGGTGCGGGGGCGGCGGGAACCCGGGGCCGGAAGGTACCGGCTCATGGGCGGCCGTAGAGGTCGTGGTACGCCGGGAACACCCCACCCGGACCGTCCACACCCTCCGCGGCCCGCACCGCTTTGACCACCGCACGCGTCAGGGCGTCCGCGCCGGCCGCCAGCACGTCGTTGATCTCCTCCGCCTCCGGACGGCGAGCACCGGTGGACAGGGCGAAGACGGTGTCCCCGTCGGTGAGCAGATGCACCGGGCGGACCGCGCGGGCCAGTCCGTCGTGGGAGGTGCCCGCCAGCTTCTGCGCCTGGGCCGGGCTGAGCTCGGCGTCGGTGGCCACCACGGCCAGCGTGGTGTTGAGGGGCGGGCGCACCGAGGCGGCCGAACGGCGCTCCGACTCCTGCTGGGCGGCGGCCAGGGACCGCAGTGCCTCGGCGTGCTCGGCCTCCGAGGGGAAGGCCGGACGCTTGCCGTACAGCTCGCCGTAGAGCACGCCCGTGGCCGGGTCCAGGGTCGAGCCCACCGCGTTGACCACGGCCAGCGCGCCCACCGTGGTGCCCGAGGGCAGGACAGTGCTCGCGGTGCCCACCCCGCCCTTGAGCCCGCCCGCCACGGCCCCCGCGCCGGCCCCGACGTTGCCCTGGGGGACCGGCTCGCCGACGCTCGTACGGGCGGCCGCCTCGGCCGCCTCCCGGCCGAGCGCGGCGTCGGGGCGGGCCCGCCAGGATCCGCCGCGGCCCAGGTCGAAGAGGCAGGCGGCCGGGACCACGGGCACCACCTGGTCCGGCTCCGGACCGACGGGGAAGCCTCTGCCCCGCTCCTCCAGCCAGGCGGTCACCCCGCAGGCGGCGTCCAGCCCGAAGGCGCTGCCCCCGGTCAGGACCACGGCGTCGACGCGCTCCACCAGATTGCGCGGATCCAGGGCGTCGGTCTCCCGGGTGCCGGGCCCGCCGCCCCGTACGTCCACGGCGGCGGTCGCCCCGCCCTCCGGGGCGAGGACCACGGTCGTGCCCGTCAGCCAGCCGTCGCCGATCCGCTGGGCGTGGCCGACCCGCAGGCCCTGGACATCGGTCAGTGCGTCGTTGACCCTCGAGGCGCTCATGAGGCCATGATCCTCCTCCCGGGCGCGGACCGGGGCCGCCGTACTCTGGAGGAATGAGCACCCCCGCCACCCCCGGCTCCGGCGCCGCGCCCCGCGACCCGGCCTCCGCGCTGGACTTCTCCGATCCGCTGAGCAGGCCCTCGGCCGACGACACCGACCGGGGCTGGGGCGAGCGCCCGGAGGCGGGCGGCGACGGCGGCGCGGGCGATCTGGCCCGCTTCCTGGACGAGAAGCCCCCGCACCACCTCTGAGGCCACCGGCGAGACCGTTCGTGGGGCACTGTGGGGGACGCTCGCGTCAGGGCTTCTTCGAGATACCCCCGGATGTGCCGGACGCACCGGACGGCCCCTCGGAGCCCGGCCCGGAGCTGCCCCCGGAGGCGTTGCGCTGCGCCGTCAGCAGGGCGGCGGCGTCCGTGGTGCCGTTGCCCTCGCGCTGGGCCAGCAGCGCGTCGCGGATCTCGGTGAGCAGCTCCACCTCGGTCTTCTGGACGGGAGTCGCGGCCTGCTCCGCCGCCTCCTTGGCGCTCAGGGCGTCCAGCCGCTGCTTGAACTTGTTCATCGGCACGATCATCAGGAAGTAGACGACCGCGGCGGTGATCAGGAAGGTCAGCGCGGCGCTCAGCACCGAGCCCCACTTGATGGCGATGCCGCTGAGGGCCGCGCCCGTCGCCTCGTCGAAATCGCACGGGCCCTGGAGGCAGGACTGGTAGTGGTCGAGGTCCCTGGGGCCGATGGAGCCCACCACCGGGTTGATGACGCCCTCCACCACCGAGTTCACGATCTTGGTGAAGGCCGCCCCGATGACGACGGCGACGGCCAGATCGACCACGTTGCCCCGCATCAGGAATGACCTGAACCCGGCCAGGACGCCCTGCTTCTCGCTCAAGAGACTGCCTTTCCTCCGCACACGCGCTCCGGCCTCCGCCGGGTGAACGCAGCACACGCTGCACGAACACCGCGCGCACTGTCCAGCCCGGGCCACGGTCCGGTCCCCGGCGGGCGGCGGTCAGCACAGCGTCACCGCCAGAAGGGAGTGCGCCGCCGCGCCGGCGAGCCGGGCGGCCGTCGCTCGGGGCACCGAGAGCACCACCAGCGCCCCCTCCCGGTCGCCGGGGCCGGCCCCCGGCCCGGGGGCCGGTTCGGGTACGGCCGCCACCCGCACGTTCCGGGCGATGGTCCGTGCGCTGCCTGCCGGGCCGTCGGCGGGGCCGCCGGCCGGGGTGCCGGCGGGCGTGGCCAGTACGTCCACCCTGTCCCCGGGACGCAGCAGCCGTACCGCCTCCGCGTCCGGGATCCGCACCGGGGCGTCCACCGTCGCGTCGCCTTCCTCCCCGCCCGGGGACGCGGGCGGAGGCGGGGCCGCCGGTGCTTTCCCGGCCGCGGGCCGGTCCGCGGGAAGCGCATGGCCCCCGCCCCCGCCCTCCGCGGGCGCTCCTTGGAAGGCGGCACCCGCGGCGACGACGGCCAGCAGCAGTGCCATCGCCCGGAACCACCGGCCGGCCGCCCGGAGGGGGCCGAGAGGGCCCCGCCCCGCGCGCACCGGTTCGAACTCCGGCACAGGACCCGCGGCCGGAGGGCTTGAGGGCGGGGGCAGGGAGTGGGGTGTGGAGTGGGAGGAGGACGAAGCCGGGGAGAACGAGGGTGAGGAGGAGGGAGGAGCGGACAGGAAGGAAGAGGACATCGCGGTCACCGCCTTGTGGTGGAAACACCCCCCACGATGTCCGGTTCCGCGGCGGCCCGCCGGGCCCTGTGGACCACCCACAGGTTGTGGACAACTCGCTCACCCGCACGAGGGACGGAACCCGCACGAGGGACGGAACCCGCACGAGTCGCGCCCGCACCCGCCCCTGCCGCGCGCTCCGCCGTTCCCGCAGCGCCCCCGGCCGGTTGCCGGGAGGCCGGCGGCCCTTACGGAAGCTCGATCCCCGGGTCCATCCCGTCCAGCGCCGTCGCGCACGCGCAGTCCCGCTCCGCCGGCAGCCCGGCCACCGTGTCGAAGAGCACCTCGCGCAGCCGCCCGACGTTCTGCGCGAAGACCTGGAGCACCTCCTCGTGCGAGACGCCCTCGCCCGTCTCCGCACCGGCGTCCAGATCGGTGACCAGCGCCATCGAGGAGTAGCACAGGCCCAGTTCGCGGGCGAGGACCGCCTCCGGGTGCCCCGTCATCCCGACCACCGACCAGCCCTGCGCCGCGTGCCAGCGCGATTCCGCGCGGGTGGAGAAGCGCGGCCCCTCGATCACCACCATGGTGCCGCCGTCCACCGGCTCCCAGCCGCGCCCGCGCGCCGCCGCGACGGCCGCCGCCCGGCCCGTCTCGCAGTAGGGGTCGGCGAAGGACAGGTGCACCACGTTCGGCACCGAGCCGTCGGGCAGCGCCTCGCCGTCGTAGAAGGTCTGGACGCGCGACTTGGTGCGGTCCACGAGCTGGTCGGGCACCACCAGGGTGCCGGGCCCGTACTCGGGCCGCAGACCGCCCACCGCGCACGGTCCCAGCACCCGCCGTACACCGACCGAGCGCAGTGCCCACAGGTTGGCCCGGTAGTTGATCCGGTGCGGGGGAAGGTGGTGCTTGCGGCCGTGCCGGGGCAGGAAGGCCACCCGGCGCCCGGCGATCTCGCCGATGAAGAGGGAGTCGCTGGGCTCGCCGTACGGCGTGTCCACCGCGACCTCTATCACGTCGTCCAGGAACGAGTAGAAGCCGGACCCGCCGATGACGCCTGTCTCCGCCTGTGCGCTCATGGCCGAACACACTAGTCCCCGCCCGACGCCGCGGCCCCGCCGCGGTGCGTACCGAGACGGGGCCGGGGGAAGCCGGTTCCGGCTCCGGGCCGGAGGGCGGCAGACGGTGGGATCAGGCCGCCGAGGAGCCGGCCTTGGACGACGAGCCGCCGGACGAGCCCGAGCTCTTCTCGGAGGAAGAGGACGACGCCGACGAGGACGACGAGGACGACGAAGAAGACGAGGACGACGATGTCGAAGAGGACGACGACGTGCTGCCGGACGAGGAACCGCGGCTGTCGTTCCGGTAGAAGCCGGAGCCCTTGAAGACGATGCCGACCGCGGAGAACACCTTCTTCAGGCGGCCCTTGCAGCTCGGGCACTCGGTGAGCGCGTCGTCGGTGAACTTCTGAACCGCTTCCAGGCCCTCGCCGCACTCGGTGCACTGGTACTGATAGGTCGGCACTTGCTCCTCCTGGCACTCTTCCTTGTGGAGTGCTAACGACGCACCATGGTGCAGTATTCCGGCCTCTTAGTCCACCGGGAGCCGGTGGACGGTGACTCGCGCCACGCTCCAGGGCCCTTTCCCGTCCTCCGTCCGGAGCCCCCGTCACCCGGTCCGCGGCTCCCGCCCGCCGCCCGTCCGCCCGTCCGCGGCCTGCCCGTCCTGCGGCTTCAGCCGGCCGCGCAGCGCCGCCACCGTGACCAGCGCCAGAGCCGTGGCGGCCAGCGGCACCGTGAACCCGGCGCTCGGCCCGAAGCCGTCCGTCAGCTGCCCGGCGGCCGACGCGGCGCCGGCCTGGCCCAGCGCCACCGCGCCGGCCATCCAGGTGAACGCCTCGGTGCGCACGCCGGCCGGAGCCAGCCGCTCCACCAGGGTGAAGCCGGTGATCAGACTCGGCGCGATGCCCATGCCCGCCAGCAGTCCGAGGACGGCCAGCAGCGGGACCGCGTCCACCGCCCACAGCGGCGCGGTGGTCAGCGTCAGCAGCGCGTACGCCGCCAGCAGCCGCCGCTGCGGGGCCGAGCGCCAGGTCAGGGCGCCGAACACGAGGCCGGCGAGCATGTTGCCCGCGGCGAAGGTCCCGTACAGCACGCCGTTGAGGCCCGGCTGCCCGATGGAGTCGGTGAAGGCGGCCAGCGACACCTGCATCCCGCCGAAGACCGAGCCGATCCCGAGGAAGGCGACGATCAGCACCCGCACCCCCGGCACCGACAGGGCCGAGGGGTGCGGCGCGCCGTCCGCTCCGCGGGCGCGGCGGTGGGCGGGGGGCGCGGTACGGCGCTGGGCCGCGAAGACCAGCCCGCCGACGACGGTCAGGGCCGCCTCGGCGGCCAGCCCTGCGGCCGGGTGCACCCCGGTGCACAGGGCGGTGGCCAGGACCGGACCGATGACGAAGGTGAGCTCGTCGGTGACCGACTCGAACGCCGCAGCCGTCGACAGCAGCCGGGCGCCGCCCGGCCTGCCTGAATCACCCGGCGGACCCGAACCGCCCGGCGAGCCCGGCCCGCCCCTGAGCAGATGCGCCCAGCGGGCCCGCACCATCGGGCCGACCTGCGGCACCGAGGCGCCGGCCGGCACGGCCGCCAGCAGCAGCGCCCACAGCGGTGCCCGGGACAGCGCCAGGGCCGCCAGCACGCCCACGGCGGCGGCGTGCAGCAGCACCCCGGGCACCAGGACCGCCCGCTGGCCGAAGCGGTCGGCGAGCCGGCCGCTCCGGGGTGCGAACAGGGCCATCGACACGCCGGTCACGGCCGAGACGGTGCCCGCCGTGCCGAACGATCCGGTGGTGTCCTCGACCAGCAGCACGATGCCGAGCGTCAGCATCGCGAAGGGCTGGCGGGCCAGGAAGCCGGGCAGCAGGAACGTCCACGCACCCGGGGTGCGCAGCAGGTCCCGGTAGCCGGGCTTCCGGTTCGTGACGGGAGTGACCGTGGTGGCCACGGCCGTACCTTTCTGCCGCCTGGTAGCGCGCCGCGGGCCGTACGGCGCGCGGTGTCGCGGTACGGCGGGGGCACGCCGAAGGCCGTCCTCTCGCACGGACCGCGGCGTGTGGTCGGCCGGGCGGCCGTGCCGGCCCTGCATCAGGCGGGGTCGAAACTCCGGTAGCTCCGAAAGTCGGACAAACGTACGGCCTCAGGGTAGCCGATCACCCCGCGGGCCCGAGCCCGTCCCGAGCCCGTCCCGGGCCCGTCCCGGGCCCGTCGCGAGCCCGTCCCGGGCCCGCCCCCCTCAGCCCCTCCGCAGCGCCGAGCTGCCCGCCGTCCCCAGCCAGCCAGCCAGCTTGCCGCCACGGCCCACGGCCATCAGCCGCCGCTCGGTGGCGTCCCGCACCGCGTCGGTGGCGACCACCAGCAGCTCGTCGCCGCGTCGCAGGACGGTCGTCGGCGAGGGCACGAAGCTGCTGTCCCCCCGTACGACCAGGGTGACCGCCGCGCCCTTCGGCAGCCGCAGCTCCGTCACCTCCACGCCGTGCATCCGCGAGCTCTTCGGGATGGAGATCGAGATCAGATGGCCGCGCAGCCGCTCCAGCGGGGCCGACTCGATCTCCAGGTCCTGCGCACCGTCGCCGTCGGCCAGTCCCAGCTTCCGGGTGACCCAGGGGAGGGTCGGGCCCTGGATCAGGGTGAAGACCACCACCAGGACGAAGACGATGTTGAAGATCCGGCCGCTGTCGCGGCCCGGTTCGGCCATGGGGATCGTCGCCAGGATGATGGGCACCGCGCCGCGCAGTCCTGCCCAGGACATCAGCGCCTGCTCCCGCAGGGGCAGGCGGAAGGGCAGGGAGCACAGCAGCACCGAGACCGGCCGGGCCACCAGCGTCAGCACCACTCCGATGGTCAGCGCGGCCCCGAAGTCTTCCAGCAGCTCCGAGGGGGCGGCCAGCAGGCCGAGCAGGACGAACAGGCCGATCTGCGCGATCCAGGCCAGACCCTCCGCGAAGCCCCGGGTGGCGGGACGGTGCGGCAGCTTGGCGTTGCCGAGGACGATCCCGCAGATGTAGGTCGCCAGGAAGCCGCTGCCCTGCGCCAGCGTGCCCCCCGAGTACGCCAGGACGCACAGCGCCATCACCGCGATCGGGTACAGGCCGGAGGAGGACAGCGCCATGTGCCGCATCCCGTACTCGCCCAGCTTGCCGACGAGGACTCCGGCCGCGATGCCGATCGCCAGCTGCAGCGCGATGTTTCCGACCAGGGAGTACCACGAGTCCATCTGGCCGGACGCCGAGAAGGCGATCACCAGGATGACCACGGGCGGGTCGTTGAACCCCGACTCCGCCTCCACCGTCCCGGCCAGCCGCCGGGGCAGCGGCATTTTGCGCAGCACGGAGAAGACGGCGGCGGCGTCGGTCGACGAGACCACCGCGCCCATGATCAGTGCCAGTTGCCAGTCCAGGCCGACCAGGTAGTGGGCGCCCGCGGCGGTGACCCCCACGCTGATTCCGACACCCACCGTCGCGAGCACGGCGGCGGCGGGCATGACCGGCTGGATGTCGCGCCACTTGGTACTCAGTCCGCCCTCGGCCAGGATCACCACGAGCGCCGCGTAGCCCAGCACCTGGGTCAGCTCGGCGTTGTCGAATTCCACCCCGAGGCCGTCCTGTCCCAGGGCCAGACCGAGACCCAGGTAGATCAGGAGGCTGGGCAGGCCGGTGCGCGTGGAGAGCCGGACCGCGGCGATGGAGATGAGCAGGACGATCGCGGAGACCAGCATGAGTTCGTTGAGGCGGTCGACAGTCAGAAGCGGATCCTTCCGTGGGCGTGCGGAGGCAACGGCCGGGACCCGACCGCCGGGAAGTCATTTCTTTGCCTAACAATTTACCATTGGTTGAATCTCCGGCTCCTGATGCTCGGACTCCCTGCCGACCGGCGACCCGGCTCGTCCTATGGTTGCTCCAGCACCTCGGTCCCACCCTGCCCTCGAAGGACAGCGATGCCCGCCAAGAAGACCCCGCGACGCGCCCGCCTTCTCGTGATCGCAGTCGTGCTGCTGCTCGTGGCGGGCGTCGGCTACGGCGCCTACTGGAGCGTCGGCACCGTCCGCGCGTCCTTCCCGCAGACGACCGGCTCGATAGAGCTGGAGGGCCTCTCCGCCCCGGTCACCGTCAAACGCGACGAGCACGGCATACCCCAGCTCTACGCCGACAGCGCCGAGGACCTCTTCCGCGCTCAGGGCTATGTCCACGCCCAGGACCGCTTCTGGGAGATGGACGTACGGCGGCACATGACGGCCGGCCGGCTGTCGGAGATGTTCGGCGAGAGCCAGGTCGAGACCGACGCCTTCCTGCGCACCCTGGGCTGGCGGGAGGTGGCGCAGGAGGAGTACGACACCAAGCTGTCGGAGACGACCAAGAAGTACCTGCTGGCCTACGCCGAGGGCGTCAACTCCTACCTGGGCGGCCGCAGCGGCGCGGAACTCTCCCTGGAGTACGCGGCTCTGGGCCTGGTCAGCGACTACAAGCCGCACAAGTGGTCGCCGGTGGACTCCGTGGCCTGGCTCAAGGCCATGGCCTGGGACCTGCGCGGCAACATGCAGGACGAGATAGACCGGGCCCTGCTCTCCAGCCGCCTGACGAACAAGCAGATCGAGGCGCTCTACCCGGACTACCCCTTCGACCGGAACAAGCCGATCGTCCAGGACGGCGCCGTCAGCGCCCTCGACGGCGCCTACGACCCGAAGGGCACCCCCGCGGAGGGCGGGAACCCCGCGCAGAACGGCACCACCGCCCCCGGCACCACTGATCCCGGCGCCACGAACCCCGGCGCCACGAACCCCGGCGGCGCCGGCCAGGGCACCGAGACCGGCCAGGGAGTGCGGACCCAGCTCGCCGCGCTGGCCGCCTCCCTCGACGCCGTCCCCGCCCTCCTGGGCCCCAGCGGCGACGGCATCGGCTCCAACTCCTGGGTCGTCTCCGGCGAGTACACGACCACCGGCAAGCCGCTGCTCGCCAACGACCCGCACCTGGCCCCGCAGCTCCCCTCCCTCTGGTACCAGATGGGCCTGCACTGCAACTCGGTCGGCAAGGACTGCCCCTTCGACGTGGCGGGCTTCACCTTCTCCGGCATGCCCGGCGTGATAATCGGCCACAACCAGGAGATCTCCTGGGGCTTCACCAACCTCGGCGCCGACGTCACCGACCTGTACCTGGAGAAGATCGAGAACGGCACGTACCTCTACGACGGGAAGAAGGTCCCGTACGAGACCCGCGAGGAGGTCATCAAGGTCGCGGGCGGCGAGGACCGGAGGATCACCGTCCGCTCCACCCGCCACGGCCCCCTCGTCTCCGACCGCAGCGACGAGCTGGCCGGAGTCGGCGACCACGCCCCGGTCGGCGACGTCGCGCCCGACCGCGGCAAGGGCTACGCCGTCGCGCTGCGCTGGACGGCGCTGGAGCCCTCCAGGACCATGGACGCGGTCTTCGAGCTGAACACCGCCACCGACTTCGACGGGTTCCGCAAGGCCGCCCGGAAGTTCGCCGTCCCCTCCCAGAATCTGGTCTACGCCGACACCGAGGGCAACATCGGCTACCAGGCCCCCGGCCGCATACCGGTCCGCGCCGAGGGCCACGACGGCCGCTACCCGGCGCCCGGCTGGAACCCGGACTACGAGTGGGAGAGCTACATACCGCAGGAGGCCCTGCCCTGGGAGTACAACCCGGAGCGCGGCTACATCGTCACCGCCAACCAGGCCGTGATCGACGCGGAGAAGTACCCCTACCCGCTCACCGAGGACTGGGGCTACGGCGCCCGCAGCCAGCGGATCGACGACCTCATCCAGTCCAAGATCAAGGACGGCGGCAAGGTCTCCACGGACGACATGCGCACCATGCAGCTGGACAACAGCAGCGAGATAGCCAAGATCCTGGTGCCGTACCTGCTGAAGATCGACGTCAAGGACCCCTACGTCCGCCAGGCGCAGGAGCTGCTGGAGGGCTGGGACTACACCCAGGACGCCGACTCCGCGCCCGCCGCCTACTTCAACGGCGTGTGGCGCAACCTCCTCAAGCTCGGCTTCGGCAACAAGCTCCCCAAGGAGGTCCGCGTCGAGGGCGAGTGCCTGCGGGTCCGCCCGGCCGACGAGTCCGGCCCGATCGAGGACCTGAGCGGCAACCCGCGCACCGTCCGCGAGTGCGGCACGCGCGCCCCGGCGTCCGCGCAGCCCGACGGCGGCGACCGCTGGTACGAGGTCGTGCGCACGCTGCTGGACGAGCCCGACAGCGGCTGGTGGACCCCCGGCAGCCGCTTCGAGGAGGGCGAGGGAGACCGCGACGCGCTGCTGGCCCGCGCCATGGAGGACGCCCGCTGGGAGCTGACCACCAAGCTCGGCAAGGACATCGAGACCTGGAGCTGGGGCCGTCTGCACCGGCTGATACTCCAGAACCAGACCCTGGGCACCGAGGGCCCCGGCTTCGTCCAGCACCTGCTCAACCGCGGCCCGTGGGACCTGGGCGGCGGCGAGGCGGCCGTCGACGCCACCGGCTGGAACGCCGCGGGCGGTTACGAGGTGATCTGGGTGCCGTCGATGCGGATGGTGGTCAACCTGGCCGACCTCGACGGGTCGAGCTGGATCAACCTCACCGGCGCCTCCGGCCACGCCTACCACTCCAACTACGTTGACCAGACGGACATGTGGGCCGAGGGCGAGCAGCTGGACTGGGCGTTCAGCCGCAAGGCCGTCGAGGACGCGACCGTGGACACCATGGCCCTCACCCCGTAACCGCCCTCACCCCGTACCGCCGCGAGCCCCGCGCCCGCCGGTCTCACGCCGTGAAGCGGTGCACCCCCTCGGGGGTCACCGCGGCGTGCACCGGACGGTCGTGGGGCTCCGCCGGTACCCGGCGCAGGTACTCGCCGGAGTGCAGCAGCACCACAAGCGCCGGGGCGGCCCCGGAAGCCTCGATCCGGGCCAGCACCCGGTCGTAGCTGCCCCCGCCGCGCCCCAGGCGCATCCCGCGCCGGTCCACCGCCAGCCCCGGCAGCAGCACGGCGTCCGCCCCGGTCACGGCCTGCGGCCCCAGCCGCCGCCCGGTGGGCTCCAGCAGCCCCCGGCGGGCGGGGGAGAGGAACTCGGCGCCCTCGTACGCGGCCCAGTCCAGGTCGTCGTCCGGCAGCAGCACCGGCAGCAGCACGCGTACGCCGCGCCAGTGGAGTTCGTCCACCAATGCGCGGGTGTCCGGCTCGCGCCCCACCGAGACGTACGCGGCGACGGTGCGCGCCCCGGCCAGCTCGGGCAGTTCCAGGGCGTGCCGGGCGAGCGCGCCGGCGAGCCGGTGGACGCCGTCCTCGGGCAGATGAGCCCGCGCCGCCAGCAGGGAACGCCGCAGGGCCCGCTTCTCACCGGCCACCGTCCGCGGCCCTTCCCCCGGTTCCGTGTCCGGTGCCGCGTGTGTACCCCGGTGTGCTCCGGTGGTTCCGTCGTCCTTCACGCCGTGTTCATCTCCCCGGCTCGATTACGCCAGTCCCTCGCCATGGCAGGCGCATTATCATCCTGATGGCGCGCCAGCGCGGCCCCGAGCGCCGGGACATTCTCCCGTAAACCGCAACGGACCAGTCAGACATGCGCGTTACGGGACAAACCAACGGCTATGGTGCAGACATGACTACCTCGCGTACACGGCGGATCACCAAGGCCGTCATCCCGGCCGCCGGGCTCGGCACCCGCTTCCTTCCGGCGACGAAGGCCACCCCGAAGGAGATGCTGCCGGTCGTCGACAAGCCCGCGATCCAGTACGTGGTGGAGGAGGCCGTCACCGCCGGCCTCCCCGACGTCCTGATGGTCACCGGCCGCAACAAGCGCCCGCTGGAGGACCACTTCGACCGCAACTACGAGCTGGAGGAGGTGCTGCGCAGCAAGGGCGACGCCACCAAGCTCACCCGCGTCCAGGAGTCCACCGACCTGGCCACCATCCACTACGTACGCCAGGGCGACCCCAGGGGCCTGGGCCACGCGGTGCTGTGCGCCGCCCCGCACGTCGGCGACCAGCCCTTCGCCGTCCTCCTCGGCGACGACCTCATCGACGCGCGCGACCCGCTGCTGTCCAGGATGATCGAGGTCCAGGAGACCTACGGCGGCAGCGTCGTGGCGCTGCTGGAGGTCGACCCGGCCAGCATCCACCTCTACGGCTGCGCCGTCGCCGAGCCCACCGGCGACGACGACGTCGTGCGCGTGTCGGACCTGGTGGAGAAGCCCTCCCGCGAGGACGCCCCCAGCAACCTGGCCGTCATCGGCCGTTACGTCCTGGACCCGGCCGTCTTCGAGGTGCTGCGCAAGACCGAGCCCGGCCGCGGCGGCGAGATCCAGCTCACCGATGCCCTCCAGACCCTCGCCGGGGATCCGGGAATCGGCGGCCCGGTCCACGGTGTGGTATTCAAGGGCCGCCGCTACGACACCGGCGACCGCGGGGACTACCTCCGCGCCATCGTCAGGCTGGCGAGCGAGCGCGAGGACCTGGGCCCGGACTTCCGCGCCTGGCTGCGAGACTTCGTCAAAGAGGAGCTGTAGGCACTTGAGCGGTACCCGGTCCGTCGACGAGCACCTGGCCGACATCCTGCGGTCGGTCCGGCCGCTGGAACCCATCGAGCTGCACCTGCTCGACGCCCAGGGCTGCGTGCTCACCGAGGACGTCCTGGTGCCCGTCTCCCTGCCGCCCTTCGACAACAGCTCCATGGACGGCTACGCGGTGCGCGTCGCCGACGTGGAGAAGGCGGACGAGGACGCCCCGGCGGTGCTGGAGGTCGTCGGCGACGTGGCGGCGGGCGCCGGCCGGCCGCCCGAGGTCGGCCCCGGCCAGGCCGCCCGTGTGATGACCGGCGCACCGCTGCCGCCCGGCGCCGAGGCCGTCGTCCCCGTGGAGTGGACCGACGGCGGCACCGGCGGCGGCCCGGCCGACGCCATGGCCGCCCACAGCGCCGACCCGTCCGGCGCGGCCGGCGAGGTCCGCGTCCACCGCCCGGTGGCGGCACGGCAGTACGTGCGGGGCAAGGGGAGCGACGTACGCGCCGGCTCCGTCGCCCTGGAGGCCGGCACCGTCCTGGGCCCGGCGCAGATCGGCCTGCTGGCCGCCGTCGGCTGCGGCACCGTCACCGTACGGCCGCGCCCGCGCGTGGTGGTGCTCTCCACCGGCAGCGAACTGGTCCGCCCCGGCGCGCCGTTGGGCCCCGGCCAGATCCACGACTCCAACAGCTTCGCGCTGACCGCCGCCGCCCGCGACGCCGGCGCCATCGCCTACCGCGTCGGCGCGGTGGCCGACGACGCCGCCGCCCTGCGCACCGTCATCGAGGACCAGCTCGTACGCGCCGACGCCATCGTCACCAGCGGCGGCGTCAGCGTCGGCGCGTACGACGTGGTCAAGGAGGCGCTCACCGGGCTGGAGGGCACCGTCCTGGGCGGCGCCGAGCCGCCGGGCGACGGGGACGGCGAGGACGGGGAGGGCTGGGACAGCGGGGGCGAGGGCGCCGGGAGCGCCGGCGACACGCCGCGGCCCCCCGCGCGCGTGGAGTTCCGCCGCCTGGCCATGCAGCCCGGCAAACCACAGGGCTTCGGCCTGGTCGGCCCCGACCGGATCCCGCTGTTCGCCCTTCCCGGCAACCCCGTCAGCTCCTACGTCTCCTTCGAACTGTTCGTCCGTCCCGCCCTGCGCGCCCTGATGGGCCTGGAGCCCGTCACCCGGCGTACGGTCACCGCCCGCCTGGAGTGCGAGGAGCCGATCGCCTCCCCGGAGGGCAAGCGCCAGTTCCTGCGCGGCCGGTACGAGCCCCCGGCCGCCGGGGAGGGGCTGGGCACGGTCAGCCCGGTGGGCGGCCCCGGCTCGCACCTGCTGGGCTCGCTGGCCCGCGCCGACGCGCTGGTCGTCGTACCCGAGCGGACCACCGAGGTCGCCCGGGGCGACGAACTGGAGATCGTGCTCCTGGACTGACTCGACGGTGCCCGCGCCGCGGCGGGTACCGTTGACGTCCGGAGCGGACCGACGCGGGAGAGCGATGAGCAGCGCGCGACAGGGGAGTCCAGCAGGCGAGGCCGCCGGCCTCACCCACATCGACGAGGCGGGCGCGGCCCGGATGGTCGACGTCTCGGCCAAGGACGCCACCGTCCGTACGGCGCGCGCCACCGGCCGCGTACGCGTCTCCCCCCGGGTGGTGGAGCTGCTGCGCGGCGAGGGCGTACCCAAGGGCGACGCGCTCTCGGTCGCCCGTATCGCCGGGATCATGGGCGCCAAGCGCACCCCCGACCTCGTACCGCTGTGCCACCCGCTGGCCCTGTCCGGGGTGAAGGTCGACCTCGCCGTCGCCGACGACGCGGTGGAGATCGCGGCGACGGTGCGCACCACCGACCGCACGGGTGTGGAGATGGAGGCGCTGACGGCCGTGTCGGTCGCGGCGCTGACGGTCGTCGACATGGTCAAGGCCGTCGACAAGGGGGCCGTCATCACGGACGTGCGGGTGGAGGAGAAGACCGGGGGAGCCTCCGGGGACTGGAGCCGCGACCGATGACCGAGCCCGCTCCCGTGTCCGCCCCCGCGCCCGCCTCCGAGCCGGAGCCCGCGCCGATGGCCCGCCGCGCCCTCGCCGTCACCGTCTCCAACCGCGCCGCCGCGGGCGTCTACTCCGACACCACCGGCCCGCTGCTGGCCCGGGCCCTGAGCGCGCTGGGCTTCGCCACCGACGGCCCGCGCGTCGTCCCCGACGGCGAGCCCGTCCAGGAGGTACTGCGCGAGGCCGTCGCCGACGGCTACGCCGTGGTGCTCACCACCGGCGGCACCGGCATCTCGCCCACCGACCGCACCCCGGAGATGACCCGGGCCGTGCTCGACCACGAGGTCCCCGGCATTCCCGAGGCCATCCGCGCCGCCGGGAGGCCCAAGGTGCCCACCGCGGCCCTCTCGCGCGGCGTCGCGGGTGTCGCCGGCCGCACCCTGATCGTCAACCTCCCCGGCTCCACCGGGGGCGTACGCGACGGCCTGGCGGTCCTGGAGCCCCTGCTGCCGCACGCCGTGGACCAGATCCACGGCGGCGACCACCCCAGGAAGGACGCACCCCACTGAACGCACCCTGGCCGGTCGAGCTGACGGACGGTGACATCACCCTCCGCCCCATAAGGCTGCGCGACCACCGCGTCTGGCGCGAGGTGAACCAGCGCAACCGTGACTGGCTGCGCCCCTGGGAGGCCACCGTCCCGCCCGCCCTGCCCGGCCGTCTGCCGCCGCGCCGCCCGACGTACCGGCAGATGGTCCGGCACCTTCGGGCGGAGGCGCAGGCGGGCCGGATGCTGCCCTTCGTGATCGAGTACCAGGGGCGGCTGGTCGGCCAGCTCACCGTCGCGGGCATCACCTGGGGCTCGATGTGCTCGGGCCACATCGGTTACTGGGTGGACCGGGAGGTGGCCGGACGCGGTGTGATGCCGACGGCCGTCGCGCTCGCCGTGGACCACTGCTTCCGCACCGTCGGACTGCACCGGATCGAGGTCTGCATCCGCCCGGAGAACGGACCGAGCCGCCGGGTGGTGGAGAAACTGGGATTCCGGGAGGAGGGGCTGCGGCCGCGTTATCTGCACATCGACGGCGCCTGGCGCGACCATCTGGTCTACGCGCTGACCACGGAGGACGTCCCCGGCGGCCTGCTGGAAGGCTGGCGCCGGCGCTCTCTTCCAGGCGCCTCGCAGAAATAAAATAAATGTTCGATATTGCCTGAGGGTAAGACACCTTACAGTCAGCGGACGGACACATTCGCGGAGGCTGGCCGCCTTAATCGCAAAAAACGGTTGAGATATCAGCCGGATCGTGCGACACACCGCGCCAATTGGCGTATCACCCTCGCGAAACCCCTCTACCGTGTGGTGGGTGAGCAGCAGCGGCCTCATCTACGCAGTCATCGTCGGGGCCTGGGCCGCCTACCTGGTGCCGATGTGGCTCCGCAGGCAGGACGAACTCAACGAGGCTCGTCCGACGGAGCGCTTCGGCACCGCCATCCGGCTGCTGTCCGGCCGGGCTGGCATGGAGCGCCGGTACGCCAGGAACGTCAAGGAGGCGTCCGGGGACGGCGGCCCCGCCGACGGTGACGACCAGGGTGCCCCGGGCGTCGACGTCCGGGCGCTCGCCGACCCCGTGACCGAGCACATCACGGTCCCCGGCCCCGCGACGGTCGCGCGCGCCGAGGCCCCCACCGAGGTTCGCCGCCCCCAGCAGGAGCAGCAGGACCGGCCCGGCAGGCCCGACCGGCCGAGCCGGCCCGGCTACCCGAACCAGGGGCAGAAGGGGCGGGCCAAGCTCCTCGCCCGCCGCCGGCGCACCACGATGGTGCTCTTCCTCGCCTTCACGCTCGGTGCGATCGTCGCGGCGGTCGGCGGCATCGCGTTCCTGTGGGCCCCGGCCGTCCCGGCCGGGCTGCTGAGCGCCTACATCGCCCATATGCGCGCCCAGGAGAGGCGCCGCTTCGAGTTCGTGATGGACCGGCGCCACGCCGAGGACGCCGCCCGCCACCTGCGCGAGCGCCGCACGGACCGCGCCGACCACACGGAACGGGCGGACCACGCCACCGGCGGTCGTACCGCCACCGGCCGCAACGCCACCGGCCGCAACGCCTCCGCCCACACCCCCGAACCGGCCCCCGAGCCCGCCCCCGACCCGGAGGCGGACGAACGGCGCGCCCTGGTGGAGCAGACCGACCACGCCGAGTGGGTGGACGCCCAGCGCCGCGAGCGCACCCCCGCCCCGGCGGAGAGCGGCTGGGAGCCCACCCCCGTACCGCTGCCCACCTACGTCAACGCCCCCGTCGCCCCGCGCACCGCCCGCAGCCTGGACCTGGAGGCCCCGGACGCCTGGAGTTCCGCCCGCTCCACCACGGCCTCCTCCGAGCCCGCCCGGCCCTCCGGCCCGGCCTCCTCGCACTCGTCCTCCCCGCGCCGCCGGACCCCGCTCTTCGACCAGTACGCGGACGAGGACCGCCCCCGCGCGGCCAACGAGTGACCCCGCCCGCCCCGGGCGCCCCCGTCGTCCCGCCCATCGTGACCAGCGCGGGAACGGATTTCCGCGCACGGGCATGGGGATGCTAGGGTTTCACCCGTTGCAAGGGCCTGTAGCGCAGTCCGGTAGCGCACCTCGTTCGCATCGAGGGGGTCAGGGGTTCAAATCCCCTCAGGTCCACACGGCAGCAAGAAGCCCCTCCCAGGGTCTCCCGGGAGGGGCTTTTCCGTGCTGTACAGCAGCGGCGTACAGCGGGCGGCGCGCGAGCCGCTTGGAGGAACCCGCCGCGCATCCCCACGGACCACGGCCGAACCGCCCGGCCGCCCGGGCGGACGACCGCAGTGTGCGGCTGCGCCGCGCACCGGGCCGGGACTGGCCGGCGGATGCCTCCCGATACCGCCGGACCGCTCCGGCTCCGAGGTTCGGGATCATGAAGGCCGGCCGGGCGTGCGCCTCTCGTACACGGTCACTTTCCGGCCGCGGACCTGTTCATGAGCCACCGGCCGGAAGTACTCCCGGAGCGTGGAGATCTTGACCCGGTCCCGCGCCGAACTCGCCGGCTTCGCCACGTCTTCCGCGTCGGTGACCAGAACGATGCGCTGCCGGGCGAGCATCTCGGTACGTATGCGCGCGGCGTCCCGCTCCGTTCCCTTCAGTGTTCCCGAGCGTTCCGGCGTCTCCTTCAGAGCTATGTCCCGCAAGCCCGTGAAGGCGTGTGGGGAGAGCCAGCCGGGTGTCCCGCCGCGCTGCCGGGACGAACAGCACGGCGTCCCCGGACTTCTTCAACCGTTCCACCTGCGCCGCGGCTGCCAGGACGTCGTCCACGCGGCTCTGCGGCGATCGCTTCGCGAGCGCCTGCGGAAGTAGGGCGACCGTGACGGGCAGGACCCAGCGCGCGGCGCTCCACGACAACCGCTGCACCGCCCCCACCAGCGCGCCGAGAAGGACACCGACCATCAGAGCCGAGCCCAGCAGGCTGAACAGCACATACCGGTCCACGAAAAGCGGTCTGAACAGCGAGAGCCCGACGAGACCGAGCTGCGGGACCGCGAGCAGGGGCAGACCGACGGCCGCCGCCGAGAGCCGGCCCGCCCGGGGCCGGTCCAGCAGGGTCCCGGCGCCGGCGATCGCAAGCAGGACCGCCGGTCCGATCAGCATGTGCCAGGTCAGCGGAGGGATCCAGGACACCTGCCCGGACTGTGTCCGGCTGAAGAGGATCAGCGGCGTGACGCCTGCCGTTGCCGTCACGGATGCCGCGGTCCAACAGGCCCATGTCCCGCGCCTGGCCCGTGCCCACACCAGGGTCGTCAGGTGTGCGGGCAGTATCAGCAGCGAGAGCCAGTTCAACAGGCCGCACACGAAGACCGTGCAGCTGTAGGCGGTCCAGTACCCCCACCGGTTCCGCCGCCCCTGCAGTATCGCCACGAGCAGCAGCGTCAAGAGCCCGGCGCCCGCCGCCACCAGGGCGTACGGGCGGCCCTCCTGAAGGTGGAACTGCACGGGGGGAAGCAGTCCGAGCGCCATGCCTGCGCCCGTACCCACCGGATTCCCGGAAAGCCGCCGACCGAGTTCCGCCACACATGCCGCTCCCGCCGCGACCGCCAGCACCGAGGGCAGCCGTAACACGGTGGTGGAAGGACCGAAGTACTCGAACAGCGCGTGCATGAGCAGGTAGTAGAGGGCGTGGACGACATCGACGTGCTCCAGCATGCGCGTTATGTCGCCGGTGGACCGGAGGGCGACCTGCCAGGTCGCGGCCTCGTCCCGCCAGACACTGTCCTCCCGCGACAGCCCCCACAGGCCGAGCGCGACAGTCCACAGGAAAGGAACAAGCCAAACGGGAAATATGCACCGGGATCGTACATCGTTGAGTATCCTCAACTTCGGCGCTCCCCTGGCCGGACAAATCAGCGCGGTTGCTCGCAAAGGTGTCGCTCGGCGTGAATCCGTGTGACGTGCGGGCCGGAAGCACGGTCATGCTGTTTCCGGCAAGGATCGCTGCGCTCTGAGCCGGGAGTTTCGCGGAACGGTCCGGTGGCGTCAACTCTGTTTCCTGTGCGGGTGGTCGGGTGGGAGTTGGGGGCTGAGGAGGTGTGTGCCGGGCGACTTCTCCGCGTCGGTGGAGATTCGGTTCGGAGTGGAAGCGGGAGTGTGAAAAAGTGGATCCAGTAATTCCGGTATTGAATTCGTCGAGTCGGGTGTGCAGTGGTGGTCGCCGCACATGGCGACATCGTCCGCGGTGCCTATGACAACGCGTTCGCCCTGGGAGCGCCGCCCGCCCCCAGGCGAGTCTGGCGGCGGAGGCATCGGCCCCCGGCGAGTTGGGGCGATCTCCGCCCGGCTGGGAAGCGATTTCCGTGCGCATCGGAATTCCCGGCCGGGAGCACCCGTGAACACGCTGCACGGCGACGCGAATTCCCTCCTGTGGAAACCGGGAGGGGCTTCTTCGATTTCCGCATGCACCGGCCTGTGAAGCCCGGCGGCGGACCCTCACGCGTTCTGTTCCCGAGTCTGGGCAGGTCGGCGTCGGTGAGCCGCGACTGGGCCCCGGGAGGGGGCCGTTCCTTGCGGACGATCAGCCGCATGCCCGCTGGCCGGCCGTGCAGGACGTCGCCGGTGAGTTCGGCGACCCAGGCTCCGCCGCGGACCTCACCGTCCGGCTCGACGGCCGGTCCCCAGGCCGAGGCCGGAACCTGCAGCACATGCTGGTGGATCGCGCCGGTGATCACCATGCCGACGGAGCAGGAGAGCCGGCGTCCGAGCTGGACGAGCCAGGCGACGAATTCGTGGGTGCCGTCGGCGGAGTCGGTGCGGATCAGGGGCTGCCGCCCGCGCCGGTGCCTCTTCGGCAGTCGCGCCAAGGCCAGTTGGGCGGTGGTTCGTTTGCTTCCTCATGCGACTGGAGGAGTCTAGATTGGGTGTTATGGCAGAGGACTCCAACGAGAACACTCCACCTACCTCCTCACCCTTGCCGCCACCACCTTCACTGCCACCATCCTCACCTCCCCTACAGCCGCAACAACCAAGGTCGGCATGGTGGATTGTCGGTCTCCTCGCCCCTGTCCTCGTCGCGATCATTGGCTTGATCGGGGTGTTGATCGCCAACAGCCAGGGATCAGCTCCCACCGAAGGGTCGAAACCACCAAACAGTGCGACAGAGTCGGCGGATCCAGCGCTCTCAGGGAGCTCGAAGCCACCAACCGGTGCGACTGCCTCGTCTCCAACCGTGCCGTCCGGCAGTGGCGGCACCAAGGAGGCGACCCCAAAAGTGAGATTTGGGCCTAAAGTATTTGATTTCCCCGGCGACGAGAATATTGACCTGGATTCGAAACCGCCGATTCTCATCGCCACACTGACCGGTGGCACAGACGTGGGTTTCTACGGCGACAGGACCTCGCTCGGCACCCTCAACGGTGAGCCCAGACTTGCCCCTCTTCCTCCCTCAGGTTCTGATCCGAGTGAGGCCGAATGCGTTGCGGCGGTGCAGGCGAACGGCACATATAACTTGCCTCTGACGAGGGGAGCCCGCTACTGCGCGATTTCCCGTGATGGGCGCACGGCCTACCTGCGTGCTGTCGCGGCTCCGACTGCGGGAACCATTCGGCTCGAAGTCACCGTTTGGGAAATCCCGGACTGATCCAGCGGCGGGCACTCACAGGAAGGGAACCCTGGGGACGACTGCAGCCCGGGGCTGTTCCATAACGACACGGGCTTGACCGATGAACGGTCCTCATGCCGGGTTCTGCGCGGCGGTCGACCGCATACCGCGGGGGCTCACTCGCCTTGCCGCAAGGAGCCTCGATGCGCCTCCGTACGGCCCTGGTCGCCGTCACCGGCGCCTTCTCTTACCGGTACGTTGGCCTGAGCGGAGCGCCGCGGTCGGTGACCCTGCACGCCCCGCGGAGCCCAGGCTGTGTCCCGCTCGCAGAGGTCGCGGGCCCCGGCTCGTCCCAGCACGCTTTCACTTCGCACAGCGACACTGACGAGTGGGTGATGGTGTTCACCGAGCCCGACTGCACGGGCGACTCTTGGCCCCTGCGCCCGCACGGGCAGCCCGCCACCCACCGGCTCACGCTGCGCTCGGTGTATTTCACCGGCCGCCGCCTTTGACGTGGACACGCGGGTAGGAACCGATACGCTCCTTCACCCGGGAAGTGCCTCCGACGATGGCAGGAACAGGGACCTGGGCAATACTCGTTCATGCTGCTCAGAGGAACTTCTCGTTTGCCTGGCCAACCGTCGGACACCGGGCTTCACGAAAGCGCGAGGCTAGGTTGTCACCTGTGAACGCATCGAAGCCCTCTCTGTTCAGGCGGATGACCGCGGCGCTCGGCCTCACCCACGCTCCGGAGGGTGAGCCCCGCCCCGGTGGGCCGAAGGTCTCACGGTTCGGCCGTTTCGTCTCACCGCGCCTGGACCAGGAGCTGAAGGAACTGCAGGTCCGGGTCGCGCAACTTGAGGAACTGCTGGGTCGTCGGCAGGCCGAAGACACCCGGAACTGAGCCGAGCGCGCCCGGCGGCGTCTTTCTTTACGAGACCTCCCCCATGACGAGGCCGGAGGGCACGGACAACGCGAGACGCCGATGCCCGACGTGCGGGCCGGCCGGGGGCCGGGCGGGATCCTTGGGCAAGGGCTGGGAACGGGTACCTCGGCACCGGCCCTCCCGCGGCACGTGCGCAGCAGCTCAGGCCGTGGCTCTCGCAGAACCTGCCATGCTTGGAGTATGGCAACTCGGAAGATCGCCATCACCGTGCCCGAAGGGCTGGTGGAATCGATCAAGGAGCGCGTCGATGCGCGCGGAGTGTCCGGTTACACGGCGGCTGCCGCCGCTCATCAGGACGCCATGGACCGACTTCGCGAGTTGGCCGAACGCCTGGAGGAGGAGCACGGTGCCGTGACGGACGACGAGCAGCAGGCGGCGCTGGACCGCATCGCCGCCATCGACGGCTGGCACGACGAACAGCGGTCACGCTGAAGCGAGGCCGCGTGAGTCGCACCACCCGGGCGAAGTCGCACCGGCCGCGACGGCGTGTCCTCGTTTTCGGCTCCGAGGCGCTCCCCAAGGCGGTTCAGGGGGATCGGGAGACGGCCGCGCTGATCAAGACGGCCCCGCGGCTCGACATCCCGATCGTCACCTCGGCGCTCACGACCCTGGAGGCGTGGGATCCGCGCGAAGCGTCGAGACAGGCGTTGTGGAACTGGACGCTGTCCC
Source organism: Streptomyces sp. SS8 (assembly GCF_054072955.1). NCBI lineage: Bacteria > Bacillati > Actinomycetota > Actinomycetes > Kitasatosporales > Streptomycetaceae > Streptomyces > Streptomyces sp. SS8. The sequence goes on along the minus strand of NZ_JBSVCZ010000037.1, from coordinate 16,298 downwards.
GGATTCGCGTCGTACACACGGACGACCGGGTGATCGCGACGGCGCGCGACATGTGGAAGGCGGCCGGCCTGCACGGGCACAAGTACGCCATCGACGCGGTTCTGGCGGCTGTGGCCGGGCAGGAGGCCGCGCAGGGTGCCCAAGTGACCGTTTTCACCTCCGACACCGACGACATGCGGCAACTCCTCGCAGGCCACCCGGTGCGAGTCGAGAAGGTCTGACGAGGCGTCCACGTCTTTCCGTCAATGCCCGGCATACCTCTGTCGCCACACCCAGGGCGGAGGAGGTCGGTCCCGCGGGACGCGGACGGATGGGCGAGAGTGCGGCTTCCCAGTGAGGCGGGTTCGGCGGACGGTGCCGCCGGGGGTGACGGCTCCTGGTCCGTTACTCGCCGTCCTTGTCGGCGGGCTCGGACGCGATCACGTACGTTCCTTTGATCGGCAGGGTGGCGACCAGGCCTCGGGTGCGCAACTCGGCGACGGCGCGCCGGACCGTTCCGATGCTCACGCCGTAGATCTCGGTCATCTCCCGCTCACCGGGCAGACGTCCCCCTACTGGTGGCTGTCCCGCCTTGATCTCGGCGGCGATCCGGTCCGCCAGCTCCATGTACAGGTACTGAGGCAATTCAGGCATACGCACACGGTGTCGCGCACGTCCGCGTCCTGAAGGAGTAGGACGCGTACTTATGCGTCCGGACGCGTTAGTAGTCATAGGGGTGCATGGGGACGCATAGGGGAGTAGTCTGATCGCGTAACGAGACAAGAAGACCCCCGCGACCGTCCGACCGGCCCGGGGGCATGGCCACCAACTTCTAGGGAGTTGATGACGTGCGTGACCTTATCGCGCGTTTCCTGGGCTGGGCCCTGAGCCCCGCCCTTCTGTGGGCTCTGACGCTGCTGTTTCCGGCCACCGGGAGGCGCCGGAGGGTGCGGGCGCCGCAGCGCCGGGCGGCCTCGGTGCGAGCCCTCCGGACCGACGAGAGCGCGGCCTGCCCGGCCGTGGAGACGGAGCCCGTACGGCGGGCCCCGCGCAGCCGCGGGGAGGCGTCGGACGTGGCACCCGTCCGGCCGTACTGGACGGCGCACGAGCGGTCGGTGCGCAGGAGGCGCCGGCGGGTGCTGTGGATGGCGACCGTGGGGCTGGACCTCGACACGCGGAACATCCACCTCCAGACGCACGGCGTCCGCGCCCGGCCCGTCCTGGGGCCCGGCTGGACCGTGACCGGAGGCGGCCTGTGAGGAAGGCGGGAACGGGCGCGGAGGAGGCCGGATACATCTCCGTGCGCTGCGCGATCGGGGCGCACGGCGAGTGCGCCGAGGCCGAGCCGGGGGAGAGCGGCGTACCCGGAGTGCGTCATCTGGCGTGCGGCTGCCCCTGCCATCCGGGGCGGGAGGAGAGGGCGGTGCCCGCTCCCGTGCCGCCGCCCGGTGGTGAGGGCTGGTACCGGCTGTGCTGGGCCGGCCGCCCCGACAGGGAGCTGGACCGGCTGTTCCCGAGCGTGTCCTACGGGGTGCTGATCGGCCGGGACGTGCCGGTGATGCTGCGCGGGATGCGCGGCTGCCTGGCCCCGTCGGTCTTCCATGACCCCGCCCGCGTCCGTGAGCGGGCCGACACCGGACAGGGCTGGTCGTACGAGGACGGCAACCTCACCGTCCACGCCCACCGCATCGCCGAACCGGCAGGCCCGCAGCCGCTGTTCGGCGGCGCGGAGTGGAAGGGTGCGGGCCGGTGACGTCCCAACGCGGGCGCCGCGGGCGTCTGGAGTCGTGTACGTGGACCACCCTCCTGGTCACGGTCTCGGCCGTCTCCGTGGTCCTGCTCCTCCAGGCCGCCCACCGGGGCTGAGGCAGGGCAGGCGGTCCGGCCGCAGGCCATGGCGTAGGCGCCCTTCCCGGGTCTGGGAAGGGCGCCGACGGGTCGCGGGCAGGTGGGTCCGGGCGCTCAGGTGTCCCAGCGGATGAGGGAGAGTTGCGGGCCGCCGGTGAGGTAGGCGCGGAGGGCGCCACCGGTGGAGGGGACGAAGTTCTCCGGGATGGCGTCGACGGGGACCCAGCGGACCTGGGAGTGCTTGCCCGGTTCGAGATTCTCGGGCTCGCCCGACCACTCGTGGGCGGCGAAGACGACGGTGAGGTAGCCGTTCGGGGACTCGACGCCCCAGGCCCCGTGGACGACATGGGCCAGGCGCAGGTGCTCGGCCTTCACCACCAGGCCGGTCTCCTCACGGAGTTCGCGCACGGCGGTCCCGGTGACGGGCTCGCCGGGGTCGCTCTTGCCGGTGGGCAGGTCCCACATCCCCTGTGCGAACTTGGCCCGCGGACCGCGCCGGAGGAGGAGGACGCGGTCGGCGGCCCGGTCGTGGACGATGACGGCCGCCACCAGCAGGGTCATCGATTCGAGCGCGGGCGGGAGAGCGGTGCGGGTCTCGTGCTCGGGCTGTGCCACGGTGATCCCTTCGGGAGTCGGGTTCCCGAGCATGTCAGGCCGGACGATCCGGCGGCCGGGGTTCCGGCGGGGCGGTCAGCAGGTCGAGGGCGTCGCGCAGGCCGCGGGGGCGGGCGATGCCCGGCAGGCGCAGCCCCCGCCAGCCCGGCCCGGCGACCAGTACGGCGGGGCGCACGCGGGCGCCGCGCACGCCCCAGGCGGTGGCGCGCACCCGGCGGACCAGGGCGGGGTCGGCGGTGCGGCGGGTCTGGGACCACAGGACGACGGCGGACGGCCCGGTGCGGCGCACCGCCTCCTCCATCGCCCCGGCCGGGACGGAGGCGCCGAACATCCGGATGCCGACGCCGTGTTCGGCCAGCGCGGCGGCCAGGACCTCCAGTGGGAGGGTGTGGGTCTCGTCGGGCGCGCAGGCCAGCAGCACCGGTCCGGAGGGTCCGGAGGGTGCGGGCGAGGCGGCGGGTGCGGGGCGCGGCCGGGCCGCCACTCGGCGCAGGGCCGAGGAGACGTGCCAGGACAGCAGGTGCTCCACCTCCACATAGCGCTCGCCGGAGGTGACCCACTTGCGGCCCGCCGCCCGCAGGGTGGGCATGATCACCTCCTCCCAGGCGCCGGCCACGCCGTGCGCGGCGATGGCCCGGTCCAGCAGGTCGTCGAGGGCGGGGGCGTCCAGGCGTACGGCCGCGCGGGCCAGGCCCCGGCACTCCCGGCTCACGCTGCTGCCCACGGGCAGGGTGTTGCCGCCGCCCGCGCGGGCCGGCGCGGAGGAGGACGGTTCGGCCGGTTCCGCGGGGTGTGAGGGTTCCCCGGGCGCGGGCTGCGCGGGCGCGGGGGCCGCCGCGCCCGGCGAGGCGGCGGCGCGCGCCTGGCGGGCGGCCTCCGCCGGGGGCACGCCGGAGGCGGTCAGGCGGCACATGGCCTCCAGTACCGCGATGTCCTGCGGCGACCACCGCCGGTGACGGCCGCCCTCCCGGACGCTCGGCCCCAGCCCGTACCGCCGGTCCCACGAGCGCAGGGTGGTGGGCGCGACGCCCAGTCGCCGGGCGACGGCGCCGGTGCTGAGCCCCGCCTGCCCGGGCGTGCGGTCGTCGGTTTCCGGAGCATCCGCCATGCGTCCAGAGTAGTCGACGCAGAAACGATGCGACTTGCTGCCAATCGTCATGCGCTCCACCGTGGAAACACCGAAGCGCACCCCGCGCCCGGTGGGAGGAGCGAAGCCATGACGCTTGCGACGGCCCAGGTGGCGGCCCCGCGCCCGGCCCCTCGCCCGGACACGCTCACGCGGCCGCGCCGACCGGCCCCCGGGGACGCGGCCGCCTCCGAGGAGGAGGTGGCCCGCGCCCTCACGCACGGCGAGGAGTGGGCCCTGGCCGAACTCTTCGAACGCTGGGGCACGCTCGTCCACACCCTGTCCGCCCGCGTCCTGGGAGACGGCCAGGACGCGGAGGACGTCACCCAGCAGGTCTTCCTGGCCGCCTGGCGCGGCCGGGACGCCTACCGGCCCGAGCGCGGCACGCTGCCGGGCTGGCTCGTCGGCATCACCCGCAAGGTGACGGCCGACGCGCTGGCCGCCCGCGCCCGGCGCCGCGAGCCGGCCGCGGTGGGCTCCACGTTCCCACCCGCCGCGGCCGGACCCCATCCGGACGAGGTCCTGGACCGCCTCCTGGTCGCCCGCGCGCTGACCGAGCTGTCCGCGCCCCAGCGCCGGGTGCTCTTCCTGGCCTTCTACGAGGACCTCACCCACGCCGAGATAGCCCGCCGCACCGGCCTGCCCCTGGGCACGGTCAAGGCGCACGCCCGCAGGGGACTGCTGCGGCTGCGCCGGCGGATGGACGCCGTCCGGTACACCCCGTGACCCTCCGCGAACTCCCGCGAGGAGACGATCAACCATGAACATCCGGGACGAACTGCCCATCGACCACCGGCTGGCCGGTGTCTACCGCTACGGAGCCGCCGTCAGCGGCCTCATCCTGCTGGTCTTCGGAGTCCTCGGATTCGCCAACCGGCTCGACTTCTTCGACACCACCGGCTCCGAGATAGCCGGGCTGTCCAGCAACGGCCTGCTGAGCCTTGTCTCGGTGACGGTCGGAACGCTCCTGATCACAGGTGCGGTCGTCGGCGGCAACTTCGCCTCCACGCTCAACATGACGGTCGGCGCGCTGTTCATCCTCAGCGGCTTCGTCAACCTCGCCCTGCTGGAGACATCCGCCAACATCCTGGCGTTCCGCATGCCCAACGTCATCTTCAGCTTCCTGATGGGCCTGGTCATCGGCACATTCGGGATGTACGGGCGGATAAGTGGCGGACTGCCGCACGACAACCCATACTGGCTCAGGCGCCACCCCGAACAGGCCGCCGCCGAGGAGGAGCGCAGGCGCCGCCTGGCGGCAGCGGGGATCGGCGCACCGGGCCCCGCCCCCGAGGTCCTCGGAGCAGGGGGCGCACGGGGGACAGGTCCGGACCGGCCCGCTCTGAACCGTGACAACCACCGTGAAAGCGCCCGAGGAAGGGTGTAGCGGCACGCCGACCGACCAACCCCCCGCAGCAGGCGACGGACGGTCAATTCAGAAAAATCCGTCGCCAAGCGCATCCGAAAGGGCCGGCAGTCCGGAAGAGAGGGTGAAGTCCCGCACCTGAGCGGGGCTCCCACGAAGGGAAATCCCGATGATGAACTCGCGCAGCAGGAAGATCGCCTCCGTCACCGCCGGTGCGTGCGTACTGTCCCTGGCCGTGGCCGTCCCCGCCTCCGCGGACAACCACACACAGGGCGAGAAGGCATCGGTCTCGGTCTTCCACGGCGTCCCCGGTCTCACCGTCGACGTCTACGCCAACGGAAACGAACTGCTCCCCGACTTCGAGCCCGGCACCCTGACCGAGCCTCAGGCACTGGACCTGGGCACCTACGACATCGAGGTCTTCGCGGACGGCGAGGGCCCCGACGGCGACCCCGCCATCCAGAAGAGCGTCGAGGTCCCGGCCGGCGCGAACGCCACGCTCGCCGCGCACCTGAACGCCGACGGCGACCCGGTCCTCACCGCCTTCGTCAACGACACCTCCAAGGTCCCGGCCGGGCAGTCCCGGCTGACCGTCCGCCATGTGGCCGCCGCTCCGGCCGTGGACGTCCGCGCGGGCGGCGAACCGGTCATCGAGGGACTGACCAACCCCAACGAGAAGTCGCTGGAGGTGCCCGCCGGCACGGTCAGCGCCGATGTGGTCCTCGCCGGCACCGAGACGGTGGCCATCGGCCCCGCCGACCTGGAACTCGGCGAGGGCGCCAACACCGTCGTCTACGCCTGGGGCAGCGCCGAGGACGAGAACCTCGCGCTGAAGACGCAGACGATCGACGGCATGGCCTCCGCGCCGGGCGGCGTGGACGCCGGTGAGAGCGGTGCGATGGCCGCCGACAACGAGTCCGCCACCGCCTGGCTGGCCTGGGGCACCGCGGGCGCCGTCGCGGTCGCCGGTCTGCTGGCCGCCCGCCGCCGCTACGCCAGGGACAACTGACGGCCATGCGTGCCTCCATCAGGGGTGGGCGGCCCTCCGCGGCGGCCGTGACGGCCGCCGCGGTGGTCGCCGCCGTCCTGGCGGCGCTGCTGGCCTGGTCGCTGCGGCCGTCCGGAGCCGCGGTGCCGCAGGACTTCGGCGACCGGCCGCGGGCCCAGGAGCCCGCGGCCGGGGCGCCGTTCGAGGTCCACGACAGCGAGGCGGACGGCGCGGGCGGCGCGTCCGCCCCCGAGCCGGCGGCCCTGAGCATCCCCCGGCTCTCCCTGGACGCCCGCGTCCAGGACGTCGGGGTCGAGGACGACGGCACGGTGGAGATCCCCGAGGACGCCGGGCAGGCCGGCTGGTACCGCTACGGGCCGGCGCCGGGCGCGCCCGCCGGATCCGCCGTCGTCGTCGGCCACGTCGACGACCGCACCGGCGACCTGGGCGCCTTCGCCAAGCTGTACGGCGTCCGCGAGGGCGACGACATCACCGTCGAGCGCCAAGGCGCCCCGCCGCTGCGGTACGAGGTGACGGCCCGTGAGGTGGTCGACCGGGACAGCCTCCCCGACGAGGTGTTCCGGCGCGACGGACGGCCGGTGCTGACCCTGGTCACCTGCGCGCCCCCGTACGACCGGGAGAGCGGCGGTTACCAGAGGAACCTGCTGGTGTACGCCATCCCCGCCGGGGAGTGAGGCCGAGGGACGACCGGGGCCGGGCCGCCGGCACGGCACGGTACGGTCCGGCGACAGGCCGCCACGGCGGCATGGTGAGGAGGAGGACGGCGTGGACCACTGCGACCCCACCCTGTCGGCCGCGCTCGCCTTCGGAGAGGCCTCCGAACAGGAGACCCGTGCCGCCGAGCGGCATCTGGAGCACTGCGCCGCCTGCCGCGAGGAGTTGGCGGCCCTGCGGGAGCTGGCGGACACCGCCCGCCGCGCCGCCCCCGCCGACAGCGTGTCCGTACGGCCGCCGCCGCGCGTGTGGGAGGCCATCGCAGCCGGGATCGCCGCCGAGCGCCGGGGCGGCGGGCAGGGGGACGGGCGGAACGGCGGACGGAACGGAACGGGCGGCGGGCCGGAGTGACGCCGGTCAGCCGGCGGGGATCAGCGTGAGGTAGGCCAGCCCCAGCACACCCCGGTAGTGCAGCCAGGCGGACCGGTGCCCCTCGACACGTTCCCGGACCCCGGCGGCCGAGGGATGGCCGCCGTGGCTCGCCAGCCACTCCTCGGCATCGGCCAGGTAGCCCGACTCGAACTCCTCCCACTCGTCCTCGTTCGCCGTCTCGATCCACTCGACCCGGAACCCGGCGCCCACGGCGGCGTCCACCAGACCCACGAGAGGGAGGTGGTCCGAGGCGGACGCCCCCGGCCACATGCCCGACAGCTCGGCGGCGGTGGGGGTGCGCTGCCAGAAGCCCTCGCCGAGCAGTACGCGCCCTCCCGGGGAGACCAGCCCGCGCAGCTCCGCGAGGGCGGGGGCGGTGTGACGGGGCGGTTCGACGGGGGTGAGGGCCTGGCTCGCCCCGAGGCACAGGACGAGGTCGGCGGGGCCGCGCCCGGTGTGCTCGGCGGACTCCCGGACGAACTCCATCCGGTCGGCCAGCCCGCGCGACGCGGCGTTCCGGCGGCCGCGCTCCAGGTCCTCGGCGCCGATGTCCAGGCCCGTGCCCGTGCAGCCGGGCACCGCTTCGAGCACGCGCAGCGTCATCTCGCCCCAGCCGCAACCGATGTCGAGGACGGTGGCGGGGCGGTTGCGGGCGAGGCGCGCCACCATGCGGTCGGCCCGCGTCCCGGAGAGGGGGCCGTGGAAGGCGAGACGGGTCAGCCGGGGCGGCGCGTCGGTGTCGGTCACGCGGGGAACGCTAGCGACGCGGACGGTGGCGGGACAGCGAATATCCGGAAGGCGCCGGGCGCCCGGCAGGGCGGGGGCGCGTGCGGGGGCGAAGGCGCGGCGCTCCGCCCGGGCCGGGGCCCCCGCCCCTCAGCCGGCGGGGACGCCGACCGGGCCGCTGTCGGCGGGAAGGCGCTCCACGGCACCGGCGAGCGCCTCGGCGTCGGCCGCGTCCAGCCCGATACCGAAGACGTCCCCCAGCACCTCGGGCACCTCGTGCGGCTTCAGCTCCCGCACCCGGCGCGAGCCGTCCGCGCGGGCGGTGGTCACCCAGCTCGCGCCGTACAGCGCCTGGCGGACGTCCGGGCCGGTGCGCTGGGCGATCGGGCGCCGCACGAACGGCGAGCGGGGGTGGGTGGAGACGTAGTGGTTGCCCATCTCCCAGTCGATCGCGTACCGCGGGTCCAGGGTGAAGGTGTGCAGGTCCGACCATTCCTCCCCGGCCCCGCGCCGCTCGTGCAGCACCCACTCCCGGGCCTTCGCGGTCGTACCCAGGGGCGTGACGGTGCGCTCCAGCCGGAACTCCCATCCGCTGTCGGAGGTCCGCGCGCCGTCGGCCAGCTCGACCGGCTCCAGCGGGCTGCCGCCGAAGCCGATGTCGCAGATCCACACCCGCCCGGTGTCCGCCGTCTCGGCCGTCTCCACGCGCAGGACGGCGTGCGTGGCGGGGCGTACGCGGCCCGAACCCATGCCCACCCGCGAGGTCAGGCCGCCGACGCCGAAGCCCAGCCGCTCCAGGGCGGCGGCGAAGAGCCGGGCGTGCTCGAAGCAGTAGCCGCCGCGCGCCCGGCGCACGATCTTGTCCTGGAGTGCGGGCAGGTCGAGCCGGACCGGCCGGCCCAGGACGATCTCCAGGTTCTCGAAGGGGACGCCCAGCACGTGCGCGCGGTGCAGGGCGCGCAGGGTCGCCTCGGTCGGGGAGCGGTCCCCGGTGTGGCCGATGCGGGCCAGATAGGCGTCCAGGTCCAGCTCCGCGCCGTCCCAGCGCCGGTCCGCGCCGTCCCCGCCGGTGTTCTCCGCGTCCGTCATGACCGTACCGTCCTCCCCGTCGTGTGCTTCCGCGCGGGCCGGCGGGCACCGGCCTGCGCAGACGAACCTAGGACCTCAAGCGGGCTTGAGGTCAAGGAGCGGCCGGGCCGGTGCTGGGCCCGACTCGGAGACTCGGAGGCTCAGGGGCTCGGCTCGGCGGCTCAGCGCAGCGGCTTGGCGTAGCAGCGGCTGCCCGGCTCGTGCCGGTAGACCCCGAACTTCTCGGTGGGCGTGTAGCCGCTCGACTCGTACAGCGCCATCGCCTCCGGCTGCATGGTGCCGGTCTCCAGCACCATCCGCAGCCGCCCCGCCTCCCGGGCGTCCTCCTCCAGCAGGGCCAGGATGCGGCGGGACAGCCCCTGGCGCCGCGCCTCGCGGATCACGAACATCCGCTTGAGCTCGGCGTCGCCGTCGCGGTAGTTCTCCCCGTTCTCGTCCATCGCCCGCCAGCCGCCGGTGGCCACGGGCCGGTCCCGCTCGTCGTACGCGATCAGGAACAGGCCGCGCGGCGGCGAGAACATCCCGGGTTCCAGAGGTGTGACATCGCCCTCGCCGCCGTAGCGCTCGGCGTACTCCAGCTGCACCAGATCGGTGAGCTTCGCGGCGTCGGGGTGGTCGTAGGCGACGGGCGTGATGCGCATGTCCGCATCGTAAGGTGCCGGGGTGCTGACGATTTCGACGGTCAATGTGAACGGGCTGCGCGCCGCGGCGAAGAAGGGCTACACCCAGTGGCTGGCCGCCACCGACGCGGATGTGGTGTGCCTGCAGGAGGTGCGCGCCGAGCCGGAGCAACTCCCCGGCGAGGTACGCGATCCGGAGGGCTGGCACGCGGTGTACGCCCCGGCCGCCGCCAAGGGGCGGGCGGGTGTGGCGGTGCTCACCCGGCGTGCGCCCGAGGAGGTGCGGGTGGGTTTCGGGGTGAGCGAGTTCACGGACTCCGGCCGCTATCTGGAGGTGGACCTGCCGGGCCTGACCGTCGCCAGCCTCTACCTGCCCTCGGGCGAGGTCGGCACCGAGCGGCAGGAGGAGAAGGAGCGCTTCATGGCGGCCTTCCTGCCCTACCTGGCCGGGCTGCGCGAGCGCGCCGCCGCGGCCGGCCGCGAGGTCCTGGTCTGCGGCGACTGGAACATCGCCCACCGGGAGGCCGACATCAGGAACTGGAAGGCCAACGGCAAGAAATCCGGCTTCCTGCCCGGGGAACGCGCCTGGCTCGGCCGGGTCTTCGACGAGGCCGGCTACGCCGACGTCGTCCGCCGCCTCCACCCGGACCAGGACGGGCCGTACTCGTGGTGGTCCTACCGGGGCCGCGCCTTCGACAACGACGCCGGATGGAGGATCGACCTTCATGTGGCCACCGAGCCGCTGGCGCGGCGGGCGGTGAAGGCGTACGTGGAGCGCGCGGCCGACCACGCGGGCCGGTGGAGCGACCACGCGCCGGTGACGGCCGTCTACGCGCCCTGACGGCCGGAGGCGCCGTTCCCGCCTCCGCCGCCGTCCCCGTCCACGCCGTCCCCGCTTCCCTCGCCGCGGCCGCCCGGCAGGAGGCTCGTGGCCAGCCGGCGGGACTCCGCCAGCAGGGGGCCCAGCACCGACAGCCCCTCGGGTACGGCGGTGGCGTGCCGGGGGAGCTCGGCGCGGAGCCGGTCCTGCTCGACGCGGATCTCCCCGACGGCCTCGCGCAGCTCGCGGCGGGCCGTCTCGGGGGCGTCGCCGGTGACCGTGCGACCGTAGGCGTCCAGGGCCGCGGCCACCTGCTGGAGGAAGCCGGCGTACGGGCGGGTGACCTCGTGGCCGGGGCGGGGCACGTCGTCGCTCTCGTCGGCGGCCTCCAGCAGGGTCCGGGTCAAGACGGTGAGGCGTTCGGCGACGTCCTCCAGGGTGGCCAGGGTCTCCTCGTACGCCGCCGTCAGCCGCGCGGCCTCGGCGCGGCGGCGGCTCTCGGGGTTGAGGCGCATGCTCTCGCGGCTCCAGCCGACCGCGGACTCCACGCCGCGGATCAGCCGGGGCAGCCGGCAGGCCCGGTCGTACCAGGCGCGGACGCGGTCGTACTCCCAGGGCTCGTCCAGGCCGTCCGCGACCTCGGTCACGATCTCCCGCGCCTCGCGGACGGCGGAGTCCACCGCCTCGCGCGCGCTGCGCAGATGGACGGGCGGCAGGACGAGCGCGTTGACGCCGACGCCGACGGCGGTGCCCAGCAGGGCGGCCAGGACGCGGGAGACGGCCGAGTCGAGCGTGGCCTCGCCGGGGACGAGGGTGAACAGGGCGGCGGTGGAGGCGTAGATGCCCTGGGCGCCGAAGCGCGGCCAGTTGCCCAGCAGGGTGGTGACGGGCAGGACGAGGATCATCACCAGCACCGGATGGCCCAGGGGGATGACCAGGGCCGCGGCCAGCACCGTGCCGATGGTGATCGCCATCGTCTGCTGGAGCCCCTGCCACACCGAGCGGTAGACGGTGGCCTGCACCAGGACCACCGCCACCCAGGGCGCCATCAGGGCGAAGGCGTCGGGCAGCAGCCAGGCGGCGGCCAGCCAGGCCAGGACGGCGGCGAGCGCGGCCTTGAGGGACTGGACGACGACGTCGCGCTCCCGGCCCGGCCCCTGCCAGGCCCGGTGCAGGGAGCGGGCGCCCCAGGAGACCTCGGCCCGCACCGCGCGGGCGGCGCGGGTCATGGGGGAGGGGCGGTCGGAACGCGTCGTGGACCCGGACTGTGTGTGCACCATCGAGGTACGGGTTGCCGTGGGGGCGGCGGTCATACATGGACTTCGCGGGCGCGGCGCGGTGCAGGGGCCGCGCGCTGGTCAGCCGCCGGACGGGCCCTGCGGCCGACCGTCCGTGCCCGGCCTTTCGGCTTCCCCGCCGGGCCTCGGCTCCGGCTCCCCGCCGGGGCCGTCCGGGCCGTCCGGCCGCGACCAGCTCTCCAGTTCCGCGCGGACGCGGCGGTCCATGGCCAGTGCCAGTTCGACGTCGACCACCTGCTCGGCCAGCGGGCGCAGCCGGTCCATCACGTCCGACAGGCGCCGCAGGTCGTCGGGGGAGAGCTCGCGGACGCCGGTGAACAGATGGGCGCGGACGAGGTTGGTGAACAGGTCGGCGACGGCGTCGGCGTGCTCGCGCACCACGCGCCCGGCCTCCAGCACGGCCCCCAGCGGGATGCCCTCGCCCACCAGGGAGGTGGAGGCGTCGAGCAGGCGGCGGCTGACGTGGACGACCTCGTCGCCGTCGACGGCGACGTAGCCCAGGTCCAGGGCGGTGGCGAGGTTGTCGGAGGTGACCTCGTCGGGGAAGTGGGCGGCCAGGTCCTCGGGGGTGAGGCGGACGGGGGTCTCCTGCGACCAGGGGGAGACCAGCGTGCTCTCCAGGCCGAGCAGTTCGGCCGCGCCGCCCGCGTCGCGGCCCTTCTCGAAGGCGTCGATCAGATCGGCGATCCCGCCGAGGGTGTGGCCGCGGGCCAGCAGCGCGGAGATCGTCCGCAGCCGGTTGAGGTGGTGCTCGTTGTACCAGGCGATGCGGCCCTCGCGGCGCGGCGGCGGGAGGAGTCTGCGCTCGCGGTAGAACCGCAGGGTGCGCACGGTGATGCCGGCGGCCCTGGCGAGTTCGGCCGTGCGGTACTCGGCGGGCGGGTCCGTGCCGTCGTCCTCCGTTCCGGTCCGCGTGTGCGCCGCGCCGTCCGCCCGTCCGCCGTCCGCCCGTCCGCTGTCCGCCGATGTCCTGTCCGCCACACCGAGAGCCTATGCGGCGGGGGCGGCCGGGCGCCCGGGCCAGGGGTGCAACCGGCGGTAACTTTCCCACGCCGTACCCCTACCCATGGGTACGTTCCTGCTCTACTCTCCAACCATGCCAGCGATCACTGGCATGTTTCACGGGTGGGGCACCACAGGACAGCAAACAGCAACAGGACACACCGGAGTCGGGAGGCGGCATGGCCGGACACGAACACGTACGGGTGGCGGTGATCGGGTCGGGATTCGGAGGCCTGGGCGCCGCCGTACGACTGCGCCGCGCGGGCATCACGGACTTCGCCGTACTGGAGCGCCGCGACTCCGTGGGCGGCACCTGGCGCGACAACAGCTACCCCGGGTGCGCCTGCGACGTACCCTCCCACCTCTACTCGTTCTCGTTCGCGCCCAACCCCGACTGGCCGCGGAACTTCTCCGGGCAGGAGCACATCCGCGCCTACCTGGAGAAGGTCGCCGACACCTTCGGGCTGCGCCCCCACATCCGCTTCAACTCCGAGGTGCTGAGCGCCCGCTGGGACACCGAGGCGCTGCACTGGGAGATCGAGACCGGCCGCGGCACCCTGACCGCCGACATGCTCGTCTCGGCCACCGGCCCGCTCTCCGATCCCAAGATCCCCGACATCCCCGGCCTGGACGGCTTCACCGGCAAGGTCTTCCACTCCGCCCGGTGGGACCACGACTACGACCTGCGCGGCAAGCGCGTCGCCATGATCGGCACCGGCGCCTCCGCCATCCAGATCGTCCCCTCGATCCAGCCGCTGGTGGACAGACTCACCCTCTTCCAGCGCACCCCGCCGTGGGTCATGCCGCGCATGGACCGGAAGATCACCGCGGCCGAGCGCTGGCTGCACGCCAAGGTGCCCCCCACGCGCGCGCTGCGCCGCCAGATGCTCTGGCTGATCAGGGAGTTCCAGGTCGGCGCCTTCACCAAGCACCCCGCACAGCTCGGCCTGGTGGAGAAGCTCGCCAGACACCACATGACCAAGGTCGTCAAGGACCCGGCGCTGCGCGCCAGGCTGACCCCCGGCTACCGCATCGGCTGCAAGCGCATCCTGCTGTCCAACACCTACTATCCGGCCCTGGTCAAGCCCAACGTGGACGTGGTCGCCTCCGGCCTGACGGAGGTGCGCGGCAACACCCTGGTGGCCGCCGACGGCACCGAGGCCGAGGTGGACGCGGTGATCTTCGGCACCGGCTTCCACGTCACCGACATGCCGGTCGCCCAGCGGATCACCGGCGCGCAGGGCATCACGCTGGCCGAGGCATGGAAGGACGGCATGGAGGCGCTGCGCGGCTCCACGGCCACGGGCTTCCCCAACTTCATGACCGTCATCGGACCCAACACCGGCCTCGGCAACAGCTCGATGATCCTCATGATCGAGGCGCAGCTGAACTACATGGTCGACTACCTCCGGCAGCTGGAGACGCTCACCGCCGGACCGGCCGGCCGGGCCGCGCTCGACGCCCGCCCCGAGGCGGTGCGTTCCTGGACCGACCACGTCCAGCGGCGGATGACGCGCACCGTGTGGAACACCGGCGGCTGCGACAGCTGGTATCTGGACGCCAACGGCCGCAACACCACCGTGTGGCCGGGCACGACCGGCGAGTTCGCGAAGGAGACCAGGCACGTGGACCTGGCCGAGTACGAGGTGCTGCGGGCCCCGGCCCGCACCGGACAGCGGAAGGCGGAGGCGACCCGATGAGCCGTGGACCCGGAGCGACGACGGGTGGGCCGTACGACCCGCCCACCCCCCGCCGCGAGCTGAACGTGACCTCCGCCGACGGATCCCGGCTGCACGTCGAGGAGCACGGCCGCGAGGACGGGCCAACGGTCGTCCTGGTGCACGGCTGGACCTGCTCGACCGCCTTCTGGGGCCCCGTGGTCCGGAGACTGGCCGAGGACCACCGGGTGTTCGTCTACGACCAGCGCGGCCACGGCCGCTCCCCGGCCGTCGGCCCCGGCGGCTACAGCACCGAAGCCCTCGCCGACGACCTGTGCGCCGTCCTGGAGGCGGCCGGATCCCGGGCGGTCGTCGCCGGGCACTCCATGGGCGGCATGACGGTCATGGCCGCCGCCGGGCGCCCGCAGGTGCGCGAGCGCGTCGCCGCCGCGCTGCTGTGCAACACCGGCAGCTCCCGGCTGCTGGACGAGTCCACCGTCGCGCCGCTGAGAGCGGGCAGGCTGCGCTACCGGATCCAGAAGGCCGTCCTCGGCTCCAGCCTGCCGCTGGGCCCCGTCACGCCGCTGGGCATGCGCGTCCTGCGGTACGCCACGATGGGCCCCGGCGCGACGAAGGAGCAGATGCGGGCGTGCGCCCGCATCGTCCACGCCTGCCCGCGCACCGTACGCGCCTCCTGGGCCCGGAAGGTCCTGGCCGTGCTGGACCTGGACGCCAACCTCGCCGCCCTGGACCTGCCCGTCGGCGTCATCGCCGGCGAGAAGGACCGGCTCACCCCGCCGGTGCTCTCCCGCCGCCTCGCCGAGGCGCTGCCGGAGTGCACCGGCCTGACCGAACTGCCCGGTCTGGGGCACATGACGCCCCTGGAGGACCCCGGAGCCGTCGCCGGCGCGGTGGCCGCGCTGGTGCGCGACCACCTGGCGGACACGGCGCACGACGCGGGGCGGAACACACCGCCGGCCGAGGTGCCGGCCGGAAAGGAGAGCGCGTAATGGCACGCAGGGACCTCCAGGGCCAGGTGGCGGTGGTGACGGGCGCGGCCCGGGGCGTGGGCGAGCTCCTCGCCCGCAGGCTGGCCGCGCGCGGCGCGCGGCTCGCGCTGGTCGGGCTGGAGCCGGAAGAGCTGAGGAAGGTCGGCGAGACGCTGCCGACGGACTCCGCGCACTGGCACGCCGACGTCACCGACCACGAGACCATGTCCCGGGTGGCCCGCGAGGTGCGCGAGCGCTTCGGCGCGGTCGACATCGTCGTCGCCAACGCGGGCGTGGCCACCGGAGGCCCCTTCACCGACTCCGACGAGACCGCCTGGCGCCGGGTCATCGAGGTCAACCTGCTGGGCAGCGCCACCACCGCCCGCGCCTTCCTGCCCGCCCTGATCGAGTCGCGCGGCTACCTGCTCCAGATCGCCTCGCTCGCCGCGCTCACCCCGGCGCCGATGATGACGGCGTACTGCACCTCCAAGTCGGGCGTGGAGGCCTTCGCCCACAGTCTGCGCGCGGAGGTCGGCCACCAGGGCGTGCGCGTCGGCGTCGGCTACCTGAGCTGGACCGACACCGACATGGTGCGCGGCGCCGACCAGGACGAGGTGCTGCGCGAACTGCGCGGCCGGCTGCCCTGGCCGACCAGCAGGACCTACCCGCTGGGCCCGGCGGTGGACCGGATCGTCGCGGGCATCGAGCGGCGCTCGTTCCACGTCTACGGGCAGTGGTGGCTGCGCGGCATGCAGTCGGTCCGCGGCTACCTGCCGGGGATCATCGGCCGGGTCGGCCAGCGCGAGATGAGGCACTTCGCGCCCCGCCTGGCCGCCTCCGGCCGCCCCCGCGGCCTGGTCGGCGCGGGCGGCGCGGCGGACGAGAAGGAGCGTACGGAGGGCTGAGCGAGCGGAAGGCCGCTCGGGGACGGAAGCGGGGGGGGGGGGGGGGGGGCGCCGCCCCCCCCCCCCCCCCCCCCCGCCCCCCCCCCCGCCGCCCCGCCCCCCCCCCCGGCGCCGCCGCCCCGCCCCGCCCCCCCGGGGGGGGGGGCGGGGGGGGTGGGGGCG
>NZ_JBSVCZ010000036.1:0-46907 GCF_054072955.1 Streptomyces sp. SS8 | reverse complement strand
CCCCCCCCCCCCCCCCCCCCCCCCCCCCCGGGGGGGGCCCCCCCCCCCCGGCCCCCGCCCCCCCCCCCCCCCCCGGGCGGGCCCCCCCCCCCCCCCCGGGAGGGCGGCGCACACGGCATTCGGCGGGACGGCCGGGGAAGGGGACGGCACGGGGGCGACGGCGGACACGTGCGCGGCCCGCCGCGCGGCACCGCCCCCGGCGCGGGCGGGCGTCCGGGAGGCGGTCAGGATGCCCGCGCCGCCGGCACCGGCCTGCGCCGTACCAGGAAGGCAGCCAGGGCGCCCGCGCCGAGGAGGGCCAGCGCCGAGACCGCGGCCCCCAGCCACGTCGCCCCGAGCCACTGCCCGCCCACATAGCCGGCGCCGACGCCGTACCCGGCCCACGCCAGGCCCGCCAGGGCCGACCACGGCAGGAACTCCCTGGTGCGGCGCTGCTCCACGCCTGCGACCAGGCTCATCACCGAGCGCCCGCCCGGGGCGAACCGGGCGAGGACGACCAGAGGGCCCCCGCCGCGCGCCAGCGCGTGACCCAACCGCCTCCGGGCGCCGACCAGTTGACGCGAACGGGCGATGGCCCGGGCGAAGCGGTCGCCGCCGCGACGGGCCAGCCGGTACACCGCCAGATCGCCCAGCACCGACGCCGCGGCCGCGCACAGCACCAGTGCGCACACGGTCGGAAGCGGGGCGTCCGGGGCAGGCGCGGTGATAGCGGCGGCGCCGGACGCCGTGTTCGCCGCCGTCGCGCCCGCGGCGGTGGCCGCCGCCGCGATCACGATGACGCCGCTGGGCAGGAAGGGGAGGAAGACGTCGAGCAGCACCGACAGCGCTATGAGCACATAGATCCAGGGGGCGTAGATCAACTCCCCCAGCGTTTCCTGCACGTTCACTCCCCGGGGCGGCCTACCGCCGATCAGCGTACGCCCGCGTCACCCGTGAGGATCGGCTGGGGTGCCGCGGCACGTCATCTCCCCACCGTCCGGCCGCAGTCGGCGGAGCATGGGCGGCCGTACGGAACGACACGACGAACCGAGCAGGAGGGGCCGACATGCTCAGGGGCAGGAAACCGGCGGACAGGGCGGCGCGCAGGACGGCGGCCGCGGCCGCCGCGACGGCCGCGGCGGCGGCGCTGCTGACCGCCGCGGGACCGGCGGGCGGCGCGGGAGCGGCCGAACCGGCCGGGACGGCGGAGGTCCTCGGCGCCGCCGAGTCGGTCGCGGACATCGGCATCGGCGGTTTCGGGCTCGGGGGCAGGCACCGGGTGGCGTGGGCGGACGCGGAGTTCGCCCCGCCGGGGAAGTCCACCGTGCCGGCCGCGGTGACGTACGACCGGGCCCTCGTCCCCGCCGGAGCCGGGGTCTCGGTGGCCCGTTACGACAGCCGCCGGGGGATGACGGTCGCGCTGGGCGTGCGAGGACTGCCCGAGGGCCGCGACTACGGGGCGCACGTCCACACCGGGCCGTGCGGCGCCCGGCCCGGTGACTCCGGCCCGCACTACCGCAACGTCCCCGCCCCGCGGGGCTCGTCCGCCGGTCCCCGCCACGCCAACCCCGAGAACGAGGTCTGGCTGGACTTCACGACCGACGAGCACGGCGAGGGCAGGGCGCTGTCCAGCCACATGTGGCGCTTCCGCGCCGGCGAGGCGCGGTCCGTGGTGATCCACGAGCACCGCACGCGGCACGACCCCGGGCGCCCCGGTGACGCGGGCAGGCGGCTGGCCTGTGTCACGGTGTCGCTCGACCCGGAGCCCGGGAGGTAGGGGCGGCGGGGATACGCGGCGGGGCCCGGCCGAACGCATCGGCCGGGCCCCGCCGTCCTCCGGCCGCGGCCCTCGGCCGCGAGCGGGAGACGGCGGGCGCCGTGCCCGGTCAGCAGCCGCTCAGCACGCTGCCGAGCCTGCTCTTCTCGGCGGAGTCCACGGACAGGCCGTAGCTGTACTTCACCCAGACCCACATCCGGGCGTAGGTGCAGTGGTAGGCCGAGCGCGGCGGCATCCACTCCGCGGGGTCCTTGTCGCCCTTGGACTGGTTGACGTTGTCGGTCACCGCGATGAGCTGCGCGATGGACAGGTCGTTGGCGAACGACTGCCGCCTGGAGGTGGTCCAGGAGCTCGCGCCCGAGCGCCACGCCTCGGCCAGCGGCACGACGTGGTCGATGTCCACGTCGGAGGCCGCGTACCAGGTGGCGCCGTCGTAGGGCGAGTACCAGCGGCCGCTGGTGGCCGCGCAGCTGCCGTCCTGCACCACGCCTGTGCCGTCGCGCTTGAGGACGACCTCACGGGTGTTGCAGGTGCCGCTCTGGGTGATCCAGTGCGGGAACTTGTCGCGGCTGTAGCCGTCCGACGAGCCCTCGGCGCGGACCGTCAGGGAGGCGAGGTAGGAGCGGGCGGTGGAGGCGCTCGGCGGGGTGGGGGGTGCGGCCTGGGCGGTGGGGGCGCTCAGGAACAGCAGACCGGCGCAGAGAGCCATGAGCGCGCCGAGCGTGGTGGATCGACGCGCGTAGAAGCCGCGCCGCGAAGCGGGCGGGCGCATGCCGTGCATACGAACTCCCTGGGAATGGGGGGAAGTTGAGTGGAAGGAACGCCGTCAGGGTGGCGCCGAAAGGTTTCCTCCCGGCGGGCGCCAGATGACAGGATGACGACATGGGCACGTCAGATCAAGACCGCTGCCGGGACTGATCGACGCGCTCGGAGCACCGGGCCCGCGTGCGGAGCCGGTGCGGAGCGCCGGAGCCGCCGTGCCGCCCGGCGCCGCGCTGCCGCGGCCCGGCCGGCCTCCGTCCGGCCCGGTGGCCGGGGCCTGCGCCGGGCTCGGTCCCGGCGTGGTGCGGCGTGGTGCGGGGCGGGACGGCCGGGGGCGTGGCGCCGGTCACACCGCCGGTGCGGCGCACCGGCGGGCGGGCGCCGGGCGCCGTACCGGTGTCCGTACTGGTCACGGTGGTGTGCCGACGCCCGTGGGAGGCCGCGCGCGGGCGGCCCCTGCCCACGGGCGGGTGCGGGGGACGCGCGGGGCATCGCGTACGCTGGTCGGTGTCTGAAGGGGAGTAGCTCTTCGCCGGACCGTCGACATACTGGCCGCGCCGTACCCGTACGGCAGGCCCGGCGCCCGGAGCCGGTGCTCGCGCACCGTGCCAGCGAGACCTTCGGCCGCAGTGTCCACGGCTTCACACAAGCCGCCCACGACGCTGCCGTGCCGAAGCGTGCTCGCCCCCGCGGGCCCCTCGGCAGGGCGGCCCGACCGACGAGGGGTTCTTCCCGCATGTTCAGCATCACCGCCGCCGCAGTGACCTTCGGCGTCGTCTTCCTCGCCGAACTGCCCGACAAGACGGCGCTCGCCGGACTGGTGCTCGGCACCCGCTACCGGGCCTCGTACGTCTTCGCCGGAGTCGCGGCCGCCTTCGTGCTGCACGTGGCGCTGGCCGTCGCCGCGGGCAGCGTGCTGACCCTGCTGCCGCGGCAACTGGTGCAGGGGATCACCGGAGCGCTGTTCCTGGCGGGCGCGCTGATGCTGCTGCTGCGGAAGGACGACGGGGACGAGGAGGTCCGCAAGCCCTCGGACCAGTCCTTCTGGAAGGTGGCGGGCAGCGGCTTCATGCTGATCCTGGTCGCGGAGTTCGGCGACCTCACCCAGATCATGACGGCCAACCTCGCCGCCCGCTACGACAACCCGCTCTCGGTCGCCCTCGGCGCGGTGATCGCCCTGTGGTCGGTCGCGGCCATCGGCATCCTGGGCGGGCGCGCGCTGATGCGCCGGGTGCCCCTGCGGCTGATCTCCCGGATCGCGGCGGGCGTGATGCTGGTGCTGGCCGCCCTCAGCTTCTACGAGGCGTTCACCGGCTGACCGGCTGACCGGCCGACCGGCCGCCGGTGGCGGGCCGGGTGGTCCGCCGGCCCGCCACCGGCGGTGCCCCGGCCGGACGGCCGGGGCACCGTGAGCGATCACGCCCCCCGACCGGAACCGGCGGGGAGGAAGGTTCCGGGCGGGGGGCGTGCGTTCGGGGGGAGGGGAGGCGGTGCGGGCTCAGCGGGGCCCGGGCGCCAGGCGCAGGCGCAGTCCGCCACCGGGCAGGGGTTCCACGCGCACCTCCTCAAGCGTGGGCACATGGGCGGTCGGTCCGAAGGCCGCGGCCCGGGGCCCGACGCCGACCACCCGCATGCCGGCCGCGCGGCCCGCCGCGACGCCGGCCCCGGAGTCCTCGAAGACCACGCAGTCCTCCGGCGCGAAGCCCAGTTCGGCCGCGGCCTTCAAAAAGCCCTCCGGGTGCGGCTTGCTGGCGCCGACGGACTCCGCGGTGACGCGCACCGGCGGCATCCGCAGACCCGCCGCGTTCATCCGGGCGGTGGCCAGGGGGACGCTGGCCGAGGTCACCAGCGCGTGGGGGAGGTGCTCGATCGCCGCGAGGAACGCGGGAGCGCCCGGCACCGGTACCACGCCCTCGGTGTCGGCGGTCTCCCGCTCCAGCAGGCGCCGGTTCTCGGCGTGGTTGACCTCCATCGGGCGGTCGGGCAGCAGCTCGGCCATCGTGGCGTAGCCCTGCCGGCCGTGCACCACCTTCATGACCTCGTCCCCGTCCAGGCCGTGCCCGGCGGCCCAGTCGCGCCAGACGCGCTCGACGGCGGCGTCGGAGTCGACCAGGGTGCCGTCCATGTCCAGCAGCAGCGCGCGGGCCTTCATCGAAACGGCGGGCACGCCCCCGGCGCGCCGGGCGTCCTGGACGTCCTGGGCTTCGGGGGAGTCCGGAGTGTCCGAGGGCATGGCGGGTGGCTCCAACGGCTGGAAGGCAGGACAAGTGGCCCGCCCGCCGGGTCAGGGGCCCCCGTCGTCAGGAACGGGGAACGGGCGGAGCCACTTTGTTCCTCCACGATACAAAGCATTCCGCGTTTGCGCCAATCCCCTGGTGTCAGCCTTTCCGCGTGGCCCTCTCCAGGGCGCGCCGGGTATGCGGTCCGTAGATGCCCTCGGGGTCGCCCCGCACCCCGTACCAGGTCTGGAACGTGGCCACCCCTTCGGTGACCTCGCCGTCGTACACGCCGTCCACGCCGTGCTCGCGGGCGTCGTAGGTGCCCACCGCGGCCAGCCGGTACTGCAGTTCGGCGACTTCCGGGCCCGAGTCGCCCTCGCGCAGCGTGCGCGGCGGGCCGCCGCTGTCGTCGCCGTCCCAGTCGCCGTCCCAGCCGCCTCCGCCCGGAGCGGTGGGGGTGGAAGGCGCCGGGGAGGCGCTCGCGGACGCGGAGGCGGTACGGGAGGGAGTGGGGGAGGAGGAGGACGGTGTACGGCTCTGCTGGGGACTCGCGGACACCGAGGCGGAGGGGGAGGCCGCGGCCGAGGGGGAGAGCGAGGGGGAGGCGGAGCCGTCGGGGTCGGCGTCGGCCGACTCCCCGCCCTTGCCGTCGGTGGGCACCACCGCGGTCGGAACACCGCCGCGATCACCGAACCGGGCCTCGTCGAAGGGGTCGTCCCCCCGGGTGAACAGCCCGGCCACGAGCACGCCGGAACCCACCACGGCCACCGCGGTGCCCCCCACGGCCAGCGCCATGCCGCGTCCGATGCGGCGGCGCGGTGCGGCCCGGCCGCCGGTCACCAGCGGCAGGGGCGCGGTGTCGCCGTCCGCCTGCCGGGACCCCGCGGGGAACATCGCCAGGTCGGCCGGGTCCGGCCCCCGGTCCGGCTGCGTCACCGGCCGCGGCAGCACCTCGACCCCGGCGCACCGGCAGCTCGCCCGGCCGGAATCGTCCGCGGGCCTGTGGCATATGGGGCAGATGGGCGTATCCGCCACTGAGGGCTCCCCTCCATCGGAAAGTGCCACAGAGGTTACTGGACGCCCTCCACCCCCTTCGTACCCGCCGGTCACTCCCGTTCGCCCGGGTTTCGCGGGCCTTCCCGGCACGCCGCCGACGGCTCCGGTCCCGGGCGGAAGCACCCGGGACCGGGGCCCGGTCTCAGCCCTCCGCGCCGGGCTTCGGAGCCGCCTGCTGGACGACCTCGAAGGTCCAGACGGTGGAGTCGGACGCCGCCGGGCCCCGGCCCGCGCCGCCCGGGCGCCCTCCGCCGCCGCCCTGGTGAGCAGCCTTCATCGGGCCCGACATCCACGCCTGGAACGCGGCCTCGTCGCGCCACCGGGTGTAGACGAGGTAGCGATCGGTCCCCTCCACGGGGCGGAGGAGTTCGAACCACTCGAAACCGTCGGAGGACTCCACCGCACCCGCCCGGGAGGAGAAGCGCCGCTCGAGCTCCTCCCGCTGTTCGGAGGGGACGGTCAGAACGTTGATCTTCACGATGCTCATGCCCCCATCGTGCCTCCCGCCCCGGTCCGAGGAGGCGGCGGCACGGCGGCCGGTCCGGCTTGTGGCGCCGTGCGGCGAATGCCCCGGGGGACGGGCGGGGCGCGGGCACACGGCGGCGGCCGGCCCCGATCGGGGCCGGCCGCCGGGTGCGGTCCTCGGTTCGCGGTCGTCGGTTCGCGGTCCTCGGGTCAGAGCCGCAGGAGCCGGTCGGCTGCGTCGCGGTACTCCCGCAGAGCCCTGCGCAGATCCTCCGTGCGCTCCGCGGAGTCCTCGCCGTGCCAGGGCTCGCGCAGCCTGCGGTGGCGTTCGGTGAGCAGTTCGGCGATACGGCGGGAGATCTCCTCGAACACGGCGTCCGCCTCCTCGACCGAGCGCCGGGGCCCGTCGACGAAACCCGTCACCGCGTCGTGCAGCCGCCTGCCGAAACGCTCGCGCTCCTGCGGGGTCAGCAGGCCGGTGCCGGCGTCCCCGCCCTCCGGGCGGTGTCCGTCCGCGTCACCGCGCGCCGCCGCTCCCGCTCCCGCAGCCGAGCCCGCCGCGGCTCCCGCCGCCGCCGTCGTCCCGGCGGCCGTTTTGGTGCTCTCCCCGAGCGGCACTCGCGGGGAGGACGCGGACGGCGCCTGCCCGTCCGCCCGGTCCGCGGACCCGTCCGGTGCCACCGGCTCGACCGGCTGTACCGCCGCCACCGGCTCCGTCCGGTCGGCCGGGGGCGCGTCGTCCGTCCACTCGGGCCGGCCGGCGCGGTCGGCCAGCGGGGCCCGGCGTTCCGCGGGGATGCGTCCGTTGGTGCTCATGCCCTGCCTCCGGAGGTGTCGTGGCGGCGCACCGCTCCGGGCAGGTGCAGCCGCTCGGAGAGACGGCCGTGGCCCCGCGATCCGGAACCGCCGGTGTGCGTGCGGTCGTGGTCGTGCTCGCGGCCGTGGTCGTGGTCGTGGGCGCGGTCGTGCTCGTGCCGCCCCCCGCCGCCGCGGGAGTCGTGGGCGGACCGCTCCATCAGGTCCTCGTACAGTGCTCGGGCGTGCACCAGCGCCTCGCGCAGCCGCTCGGTGTCGGCCTGGCCCTCGCGGGCCAGCACGGCCACGGCGTGCACCTCGCGGTAGCCCTGGACGCGCCCGGGGTGGTGTACGGAGAGCGCGGAGACCTGCTCGTCGTACCCGTCGCCGGGGAAGCCGCGCGCCTCGGCCAGCCGGCTCAGCAGCCGGTCGGCGGAGACGACCGCCTCCACCGGCGCGTCGACGAACCGCTCCTGCACGGCGGCCCACTGGGCCGCGTACTCCTCGCGCTCCTGCGGGGTCAGCGGCTTCGCCCGCAGCTCGCCGTGGCGCTGGAGCCGTTCACGCAGCTCCCGTTCGGCGGCCTTGGTGTCGCCGTTGTGCTGGGCGACGGTCCGCTCGTACTCCGGGCCGAACCGCCGCTTGACGGACTGCGGCCCGCCGCCGCGCCTGGCGAGGAACAGGGCGATCGCGAGGACGACGACCGCCGCCACGATCAACGTGATGATCAAACCTGTGGACATGGCTCGCCTTCCACGAGTGTCCCCTTGCTCGGGCTGTCAACTCTCCGCGTTGCCGCCCTCGCTCCGCGCAAACGGAGCGCCGGTGAAGGAGGCCGGCGCGTCGAACGCCGCCCGTCGTGTGGCGCGGCGCAGCGCCCGCAGCACCGTGCCGCCCACGGTGAGGGTGAGCACCACGGTCAGCAGGGCGCGCGGCAGGTCCCAGCCGAGGGAGGTGGCCAGGACGTAGGCGGTGAACTTGGCCAGCTTCACCTCAAGCGGATCCCCGGGGACATGGGAGATCCCGCTGGCCAGTCCGCTGATGAACGGCCAGCCCTGGAGGTTCATCACCACGCCGTACAGCACCGAGGCGACGGCCCCGTACGCGGCGAGCAGCGCCAGCTCACGCCGCCCGCGCAGACTGTGGGGCCCGGGCAGCAGGCCCGCGCCCATCGCCACCCAGCCCATCGACAGCATCTGGAACGGCAGCCACGGCCCGACCCCGCCGGTCAGCAGCGCCGAGGCGAACATCGACACCGCGCCCAGGACGAACCCGAAGCCCGGCCCCAGCACCCGGCCGGAGAGCACCATCAGGAAGAACATCGGCTCCAGGCCCGCCGTGCCCGCCCCCAGCGGGCGCAGCGCGGCCCCCGCGGCGGCCAGCACGCCGAGCATCGCGACGGCCTTGGCGTCCAGCCCGGTGTCGGCCACGGCCGCCACCGCCACGGCCAGCAGCAGCGGCAGCAGCGCGGCGAACAGCCAGGGGGCGTCCCCGGAGTGGGCCAGTCCGGAGGCGGAGTCGGCCAGCAGCGGCCAGCCGAAGGCCGCCACACCGATGGCCGAGACGATGCCCAGGGCCGCGGCGGAGCGCGGCCCGATCCGTACGGCGCGCACCTGGCGGTCGGCCCGTCCGGCCCGTCCGGTCTGCTCGGTCCGCCCGGGGCCGGAGCCGCGGGGGGCGTCCGGGGCGCCGCTCATACGCCCGCCCCCGCTTCCTCCAGCGCCGTCCGCACCTGGCCGACGGTGAGCCAGCGCCGGGGGGCGAGGATCTTCGCGGTCTGCGGGGCGAAGGCGGGGGAGGAGGTGACGACCTCGCCGCTGGGACCGTCCGCGACGACCTCGCCGTCGGCCAGGATCACCACCCGGCGGGCGAGTTCGGCGGCGAGCTCCACGTCGTGGGTGGCCAGGACGACCGCGTGGCCGTCGTCGGCCAGTGCGCGCAGCACGCCCGTCAGCCGCTCCTTGGCCGCGTAGTCCAGGCCGCGCGTCGGCTCGTCCAGGAGCAGCAGGGGAGGGGCGGCGGTGAGGACGACGGCGAGTGCCAGGGCCAGGCGCTGACCCTCGGACAGGTCGCGCGGATGGGTGCCGTCGTGGACGTCCGGCAGCAGGGTGGAGACCAGGGCGCGGCAGGTGCCGGGCTCGGCGCCCGCGTCGCGGTCCGCGCCGGCGCACTCGGCGGCGACGGTGTCCGCGTACAGCAGGTCACGCGGGTCCTGCGGCACCAGGCCGACGCGGCGCAGCAGTTCGGAGGGCCGGGTGCGGTGCGGCACGGCGCCGGACGCGCCGCCCAGGCGCACCGTGCCGCGCGCGGGCTCGTACATGCCGACCAGGGTGTTCAGCAGGGTGGACTTGCCCGCGCCGTTGCGGCCCATCAGGGCGATCGTCTCGCCCGGCCGCACCGTCAGGTCCACCTTCTCCAGGGCGGTGATCCGGCCGCGGCGCACGGACAGCGAGGAGACCTCGGCCAGCGGTTCGCCGCCGCCGGATCCGCCCGACGGACCGGATCCGGCGCGCCCGGCGGGCGGCTCCAGCGCGTCCAGCCGCTGTCGCAGCCCGGCCGCCCTGCGGCGCGCGTCCCGCACCGACAGCGGCAGCGGGGACCAGCCGGCCAGCCGTCCCAGGGCGACGACGGGCGGACGGACCGGCGAGAGCGCCATCACCTCGGCCGGTTCGCCCAGCACCGGCGCGGCGCCGGGCGCGGGCAGCAGCAGCACCTGGTCCGCGTACTGCACCACGCGCTCCAGGCGGTGCTCGGCCATCAGCACGGTGGTGCCCAGGTCGTGCACCAGCCGCTGGAGGACGGCCAGCACCTCCTCGGCGGCGGCCGGGTCGAGCGCGGAGGTCGGCTCGTCCAGCACCAGCACCTTCGGATGGGTGGTCAGCACCGAGCCGATGGCGACGCGCTGCATCTGCCCGCCGGACAGGGCGGCGACGGGGCGGTCGCGCAGCTCGGCCAGGCCCAGCAGGTCCAGGGTCTCCTCGACGCGGCGGCGCATGGTGTCCGGCGGCAGGCCCAGGCACTCCATGCCGTAGGCGAGTTCGTCCTCGACGGTGTCGGTGACGAAGTGCGCGAGGGGGTCCTGGCCCACGGTGCCGACGACGTCGGCCAGTTCGCGCGGCCGGTGCTCGCGGGTGTCGCGGCCGTCCACGGTCACCCGGCCGTGCAGGGTGCCGCCGGTGAAGTGCGGCACCAGCCCGGAGACGGCGCCCAGCAGGGTGGACTTGCCCACGCCGGACGGGCCGACGACGAGCACCAGCTCGCCCTCGGGCACGGTGAGGTCCACCCCGTGCACGGCGGGGGCGGCGCCGTCCCCGTAGGTGACGGAGACCTGGTCGAAGCGGATCATGCGCGGGTCGTCTCCTTCGCCGGCGGGTTCTGCCCGGTGCGGGAGACGGACCCGGCGTCGGTTTCGGTTCGGGGGGCGGGTACGGGGGCGACGAAGGCCGGGAGCAGCCCGGCCAGTACGGCCGCGGCGGGCCACAGCGGCAGCTCGGGCGCGGTCAGCGGCACCGGGGGCGGGTCAAGGGCCTCCGGGAGGCGGGCGGCGGCCCAGACCACGGCCGCGCCGACCGCCGCGCCGGAGGCCGACACCAGCCAGGCGCGCGCCCCCCAGCGGTCGGGCCGGTAGCGGCTGCGCACCGCGCGGCGCCCGCCCAGCCACAGCCCGCCGAGCGCGGCGGCCAGTCCGAGCAGTAGCACCGGCAGTCCGAGGGCCGCACCCTGGGCGGCCAGCAGCCCGTACGTGCCGGCGCACACGCCCAGCAGCCCGCCCAGGGTGAGGGCGGCGGTGGTGCGGCGCACGGCGGGCGGTACCCGCGCGGTGCGGCCGTAGCCGCGTGCGTCCATGGAGGCGGCCAGTGCCACCGAGCGCTCCAGCGCGCCCTCCAGGACCGGCAGCCCGATCCGCAGCACCGCCCTGATCCCCTTGTCGTCGCGGCCGCGCAGCCGGCGGGCGGCCCGCAGCCGGCGGACGTCGGCGATCAGGTGGGGGGCGAACGTCATCGCCACGACCACGGCCATCCCCGCCTCGTACAGCGCGGCCGGCAGGGACTTGAGCAGCCGGGCGGGGCTGGCCAGGGCGTTGGCGGCGCCGACGCACACCAGCATGGTGGCCAGCTTCAGCCCGTCGCGCAGCGCGAACACCAGCCCCTCGGCCGTGACCCGGCCGCCGATGCGCACGCCCTGCGCCCAGCCGGGCAGCGGCACCTCGGGGAGGGTGAACAGCACGGTGGTGCCGGGGATCGGGGAGCCGAGGAAGACGGCGAAGAACAGCCGGATCACCAGCACCGCCAGGGCGATCTTCAGGAAGGCGCCGTAACCGCGGGCCCAGGGCGCGTCGGTGCGGCGGGCCGCGACGACGTACGCCGTGACGGCGATGACCAGGGCCAGCAGCAGCGGGTTGGTGGTGCGGGAGGCGGCCGTGGCCAGCCCCAGCGCCCACAGCCACCACGCGCCCGCGTGCAGCGCGTTGGAGCGCGTGGCACGCGGGGCGCGCAGGGCCGCCAGGGGCCGCCGGGGGGTCATGACCGGCGCCGGCGGGCCTGCCAGACGGCCGCTGCGGCGAGTACGGCGACGACGGCGCCGCCCCCGACCAGCCCGGCGGAGGGGCCGCCGCCGTCTCCTGAGGCGTTGTCCTCGGGAGCGGCTGCCCCCTCGGCCCCCTTGGGCCCCTCGGCGTCCTCGGACTCCCCGGAGGCGCCGTCCGTCCGCGCCGCGGAGTCGGAGACCTGCTCACCGCAGCCGGTGCGCGGATAGCCGGCGATGGCGCACAGCAGCGAGTCGGAGTTGTACCGCAGCGGCTTCAGCACGGCGGCCAGCGCCTCGGCGGCGGTCCCGTCCTCGGGCACGCGCGCGCACTCGGTGCGGCCCCGGGGCGGCTTCTCGCCCCCGGGCGCGTCGGCCCGGGTGCCGAAGTCGACGCTCAGCGCGATGCGCTTGCTCCCCTCCCCGGCCTCGGTGTCGCCGCAGATCTCCTCGAAGTCGCCGGCGCCGCGGGGCTTGTCGGCCTCGGCCGAGTCCTCGCTGACGGCGAACCGGAAGCCCAGCACGTCACCGTCCTCGGGCCGCAGCGTGCCCGGCCCCTGCGTGGCGTACGTCCACTGGCCGCCGTCGCGCTCCCAGAAGGACCAGTAGCGGTAGCCGGCGGCCTGCGCGGAGGCGGCGCCCACCGCCGCCGGCACGGCGGTGAACACGACCGCGAGCACGGCGGTGCACACGCCGGCGAGCACGGTGCGCGGCGCGGTCACCGGTTCCGCCTCCTGCGCATGCTGATCAGGAAGCCGGCGCCCGCTCCCGCGACCAGGCCCGCGCCGACGAGGGACCACACCACCGGCGAACCGCTACCGCCGTCCTCGGAGGCCTCCTGTCGGCCGCCGTCCTCGCCGCCCTTGCCGGAGGGGACGTGCACCGGGGCCGGGCCGGTGGCGTTCAGCCGCTCGACCAGGTCCACCCCGCCGAAGTCGGCCGGGTCGCCGCCCGCGGCGCGGGCGGCCAGGACGAGCTGGCCCAGGGCGGCCGGGGCGGTGGTGGCCTTGTCCCAGGAGCCGAGGTTCTTCTCCAGCCACGTCAGGGACCTGGCGGCGGCGTCGCGGTGGCCGCCGGCGGCCAGGGCGATCACGGCGTCGGCGGTGTTGCCGTAGTCCGGCTGCTCCTCGGCGCCGGGCATGGCGGACTTCAGATGCCCGCCGCCCGCCTCCAGCACCCGCGTCAGATACGCGGCGCCGGCCTCGGCGGCCTCGGCCGGGGTGCGCTCCGTGCCGCCCTCGCCGTCCTCGCCGCACTCCAGGGCCTTCGCGGCGCCGCGGTCCTCGCCGCCGCCGTTCTCGCCGCCCGGCCCGGTGGCCAGGCCCTCGCCGCGGGCGGCCAGTACGGCGGCGGCCGTGGCGTCGTCGTTCGCGGCGAGGCGGCCCTTCTCGTCGGGCTGGTAGGCGAAGGCGCCGCGCTCGTCCTCGTCGGCGTCGCAGCCGAGCTGGAAGCCGAGGAGGGAGTCGTAGGGGGATTTCTCGCTCTTGGCCGAGAGCGTCTTGGCCGGGTCCTCGTCCGCGGCGTCCAGGGCGCCGATCACGACGGAGACGGAGTTGGCGTCGCTGGGGCTGCCGGGGTTGAAGCCCCAGCCGCCGTCGTCGTTCTGGACCAGCCGCAGCCACTTCACTGCCCGCTCCACCCGGTCGCCGTGGCCGCCGAGGGCGGCCAGCGCCTGGACGGCGGCGGCCGTGGCGTTGACGTCGGCCACCGTCTTGGCGGTGCACGGTTCGGTGGGGTCGGGGCGGTAGGAGGCGAAGGAGCCGTCCTCGCACTGCTGGCCGGTCAGCCAGGCCACGGCCTTGGACGCGGGCTTCACCCCGACCGCGTCCTGGGCGAGCAGGGCCGTCGACTGGCGCCACACGCCGTCGTACTGCGGGTCGTCCTTCCCGTACAGCCCGGAGGGCAGGTCCCGCTGCGCCGGGGCCTGCGCGGACGGCGACTCGTCGGCGGCGGCGGGGGCCGCGACCGCGCAGAGCACGGTGGAGGCGGCCAGGGCCGCGGCGGTGCGGCGCAGGGACATGGGCGGGTGCCTTTCTCGTGGCGCAGCCGTGCACGGACGGCCGGCCGCGCTCACCGCACGGGGCACACCGGGCTCGGCTCCGCATTCCTCGACGGTGCCGGTGCCGGGGCCGCGCCCCGCCGTGCGGCGGGGACGGCTCCGGGAGCCTTGCGTGCCCGGGCGGGTGCTCCGGCTGTACGGCGGACGGGTCGGCGTCCGCCTGCTCACGGTTGCGGGTCAGCGCCGGATTCGCACCGGCTTCCCCCACTCGGGCACAGGACGTTTCGCGCCTCACTCTAACGGGCGTGGTTCGGGCCGGACCGCAGGTGGGAGCGGGATCACACCGGTGATCCGGCCCGTGGCGCGCGGAGGGGTGTTCCGACGCGCTTACCCCGCCCGTTCCACAGTCCTTTCCAGTGGTTCACACCAAAGAAGTCCCATGGTTCCCGGCGCATTTCGTTGACGCGCGTAGCGCGGATCCGCCACTCTCTGCTGGGGCGCGAATACCCCCGGCGCGGGGACGGTCGCGCCGGGGGCCGTCCCCGCAGGCGGCGGGGGCCGTCCGGGTGGCCGGATGCTGCCTTTCGGGCTTTTTCCGGGCTTTTCCGGGGCCCTGTGCGGAATTCCTGTCGGCAGGTGGGCGGAATCGCTGGGGAAATCCGGAAAATTGTTGACGTGTACATGTCTTTCAGGGTAGGAATTCCTTCCGACCACCGGCGTGAGCGAGCAGCAGATGCTCACCCCCACGCACATGCTGACCGGGAGGAAGAATGTTCCGACGCCTCACCGCCTGGAGACGGGCGGGCACCCCCGTACTCGCCGCCGCGGCCGCCGCGGCGCTGATCGCCACGGGCCAGCCCGCGAGCGCCGCGCCCGCCGGCCCGGACCCGCGCGCCCCGGTGAACCGGGCCTTCGAGCGGGCGGCCGACGAGTTCCAGGTCCCGCGCGACCTGCTGGTCGCGGTGGGCTACGGGGAGACCCACCTCGACGGCCACGGCGGCGAGCCCAGCCACGCGGGTGGCTACGGGGTGATGCACCTGGTCAGCAACCCCGAACACCGCACCCTGGAGAAGGCCGCCGAGCTGACCGGCGAGCCGGCCGCCGCCCTCAGAGAGGACACCGCCGCCAACATCCTCGGCGGCGCGGCCGTCCTGCGCTCCTACGCCGACGAGCTGGGCCTGGACGCCGCCGACCGCCGCGACGCCGACGCCTGGTACCCGGTGGTGGCCCGCTACGGCGGCGCGGACGACGACCGCACCGCCCGGCTGTACGCCGACACCGTCTACGACTTCCTGGAGGACGGCTTCAGCGCCCTGACCCCGGCCGGCGAGCGGGTCACCGTACGGCCCAGGGAGACCGAGCCGGAGCTCGGCCGTTACGCGAAGGTCCGGCCGCTGGGCGCCTCGTCCGGGGCGGGCGCGCTGAGCACCGACTACCCGCCCGCGCGGTGGGCGGCGGCCCACTCCAGCAACTACACCTCCGGCCGCTCGTCGTCGATCACCCATGTGGTCGTCCACGTCACCCAGGGCTCCTACGCCGGCTCGATCAGCTGGTTCCAGAACCCCAGCTCCAACGTCAGCGCCCACTACGTGATCCGCTCCTCGGACGGCGAGGTCACGCAGACGGTCCGCGACCGCGACACCGCCTGGCACGCCAAGTCCGGCAACCCGTACTCCATCGGCCTGGAGCACGAGGGCTACGTCGACAACCCCTCCTGGTTCACCGACGCCATGTACCGCTCCTCGGCCGCCCTGACCCGCCACCTGTGCGACCGCTACGGCATCCCCAAGGACCGGTCGCACATCGTCGGCCACGTCGAGGTGCCGGGCAACGACCACACCGACCCCGGCCCCAACTGGAACTGGACCTACTACATGCAGCTGGTCCGCGACGGCGACGCCACCGCCCCCGTCCAGCTGAACTTCACCTCCTACAGCACCCTGCGCAGCGGCTCGACCGGCGCCCAGGTGAAGGCCGCCCAGCAGCTGCTGAACAACAGCGGCTTCGAGGCCGGCACGGTGGACGGCGTCTTCGGCTCCGGCACCGAGAGCGCGGTGCGGGCCTTCCAGAGCAGCCGCTCCCTGACCGCCGACGGCGTCGTGGGCGCCCGCACCTGGACCGCCCTGCTGTCGGCCGGCACCAAGCCCGTGCTGAAGCGGGGGAGTTCGGGCGCGGACGTGGAGCGGCTGCAGCGCTCCCTGACCGCCGCGCTCGGCCGCACCGTGGGCATCGACGGAGCCTTCGGCCCGAACACCGAGACCGCCGTGCGCGACTACCAGAGCAGCCGCGGCCTGGCCGTGGACGGCATCGTCGGCAGCGGCACCTGGGGCGCGCTCCAGTCCGGCCGCTAGGCCCCGAGCCCGGCCCGCCCGGCCCGGTCCGCCCGGGAACCGCCGCCGGGCCCGGCACGTCACACCGGTCCGCACCGCCGCCCGGCGGTGCGGACCGGCGCTTTCCCGCGAGCCCGCGACACCCTTCCCCACCGCGGAAGTTACTCGTGAGTTCCTCACGGCCGACTCATGACAGCTGTGACTGTTCCGCCCCTTCGGCGCCGTGGAATCGTCTTCCCCAGACGCCGCCGGTGACCGAGAAGGCCGAAGGGGGAACGATGAGCAAGGGCTACGCCGTCTTCTGCGACGCGGACCGCCACTTCTACGACGCCCCCCACCGCCTCTCCGACGAGACCGGCCGGGCCGGCACCTACGAGGCCGCCCGCCGCCCGGCCCCCGAAGGCTGGCAGCGCCACCGCTCCGGGGACTGGCTGGCCCTGCGCCCGCTGGAGGCCGAACTCCCCGCCCAGGGCTGGAAGATCCACGTCTCGGCCTGCCTGGACAACGCCGAGCGGATCCTGGAGAAGGTCTGGGACTACTGCGTGTCCCGGGGCGTGGCCTTCAAGTTCATGCCCAGCCGCTACCTGCTGCACAACCGCAACGCCAAGTACGCCGACCGCGGCGCCAGCGGCAAGTTCGTCACCGTCTACCCGGCCGGCGACGAGCAGTGCCGCACCATCGCCGAGGACCTCGACGCGCTGCTGGCCGGCGAGAGCGGCCCGTACATCCTCAGCGACCTGCGCTGGGGGAACGGCCCGGTGCACGTGCGCTGGGGCAGCTTCACCGAGCGGCACTGCTACGAGGACGGCGAGCTGCGTCCCGCCGTCGAGGACGCCGAGGGCCGCCTGGTGCCCGACCGCAGGGACCCGGCCTTCCACGTCCCGGACTGGATAACCCTCCCCGACTTCCTGCGGCCCCACCTGGAGGCCCGCGGCGCGGCGAAGGTCGCCGACATCCCCTACAGCATCGAGAAGGCGCTGCACTTCTCCAACGGCGGGGGCGTGTACGTCGGCACCGACACCCGCACCGGCGAGAAGGTCGTCCTCAAGGAGGGCCGCCCCCACGCCGGCCTCGCCGCCGACGGCGCCGACGCCGTCACCCGCCTGCGCCGCGAGAAGGAGGCGCTGGAGAGGCTGTCGGGACTGCCGCAGACCCCCGAGGTGCGCGACTGGTTCCAGCTGGGCGACCACTGGTTCCTGGTGCTGGAGTACGTCGAGGGCCGGCCGCTCAACAGCTTCTTCGCCCTGCGGCACCCCCTGATCGAGGCGGACCCCGGCCCGGACGCGATCGCCGGGTACACCGAGTGGGCCCTGCGCGTCCACCGGCTGGTGGAGGAGGCCGTCGAGGCCGTCCACGCCCGCGGCGTCGTCTTCAACGACCTGCACCTGTTCAACATCATGGTCTCCGAGGACGAGCGGTCGGTGACCCTGCTGGACTTCGAGGCCGCCGCCCACATCGACGAGGGCCGCCGCCAGGTCATCGCCAACCCCGGCTTCGTCGCCCCCGCCGACCGCAGGGGGTTCGACGTCGACCGCTACGCCCTGGCCTGCCTGCGCATCGCGCTCTTCCTGCCGCAGACCAGCCTGCTGGCGATCGACCGGGGCAAGGCGGCGCACCTGGCCGAGCTGGTGGCCGAGGAGTTCCCCGTACCGCGCGAGTTCCTCGACGAGGCCGTGGCGGAGATCCTCCGCGGCTGGGAGCCCCCGGAGCCGGACGGCGCCGGGCGCGGGCCGGGTGGCACGGCCCAGGAGGGGACGGCGGGCGCGCCCGGGCGGGGCTACCTGCCCGTCCACCCCGCCGACTGGCCGCGCAGCCGCGACTCGATGGCGCGGGCCGTACTCGCCTCGGCCACCCCCGAACGCGAGGACCGCTTCTTCCCCGGAGACATAGCCCAGTTCGCCGCTGGCGGCGGCCTCTCCTTCGCCAACGGCGCGGCCGGAGTGCTCCACGCCCTGGCCGTCACCGGCGCCGAGAGGTGCCCGGAGGCCGAGGACTGGCTGCTGCGCAGGACCAAGGAGCTCCCCTCCGGCACCCCGCTGGGCTTCTACGACGGACTGTCCGGCATCGCCTGGACCCTGGAGCGCCTCGGCCACACCGACCGGGCCCTGGAACTGGCCGGGACGGTCGTGGAACAGCCCTGGGAGGACCTGGCCCCCGACCTGCACGGCGGACTGTCCGGCATCGGACTGGCACTGGACTGCCTGGCCGCCTCCACCGGCGAGAGCGCCCTGCGCGAAGCAGCACTGCGCTGCGCCCGTCTCGTCGCCGACAGGGCCGGACGCGAGGCGGGCCGCGGCCCCCGGGCCGGACTGCTGTACGGCTCGGCCGGCCAGGCCCTGCTCTTCCTGCGGCTGTACGAGCGCACCGGCGAGCCCGGACTCCTCGACCTCGCCGCCGACGCCCTGCGGCGCGACCTCGACCACTGCGTGAGCAGCGCCGGCGGCGCCCTCCAGGTGGACGAGGGCTGGCGCACCATGCCCTACCTGGGCGAGGGCAGCGTCGGCATCGGGATGGTGCTGGACGACTACGCCGCCCACCGCGACGACGAGCGGTT
Organism: Streptomyces sp. SS8; assembly: GCF_054072955.1. Classification (NCBI taxonomy): domain Bacteria; kingdom Bacillati; phylum Actinomycetota; class Actinomycetes; order Kitasatosporales; family Streptomycetaceae; genus Streptomyces; species Streptomyces sp. SS8. Next base: position 28,447 of record NZ_JBSVCZ010000036.1, on the reverse strand, counting down.
CGAGCGGGCGCGGCACGACATCCTCAGGGCCGCCCGCTCCAGGTTCTACGCCCAGCCCGCCCTGTTCCGGGGCACCGCCGGGATGATCCTGCACCTGAGCCGCACCACCGTCGGCGAACCCGGCGCCCACGAGGCCGACCTGCGACGCCAGATCGCCTCGCTGACCCGGGCCGCCGTCCCGTACCGGGGCCTGCTGGCCTTCCCCGGCGAACAGATGATGCGCCTGTCGATGGATCTCGCCACCGGCACGGCCGGCTGTCTGCTCGCCCTGGGCAGCGCGCTGCACGACACCCCCGTGCACCTGCCCTTCCTCCCGCCGCCCCCGAGGCGGCCCCAGAGCCGGTCTCTCGTCAGGGAGGCCGTACCGGAAAATCCCGTCCCCACGGAAACGAAAGGAACAGAAAAATGACGCTTCTCGACCTGCAGACCCTGGAGACCTCCGAGGACAAGGGCACCGTCGCCGGCGGCGGTTCCGAGGCCAGCCTGCTGCTGTGCGGTGACAGCTCCCTGAGCGTCACCACCTGCCGCTGACCCCGGCGCCGCGGGGTGTGACCTCGCGGCGGTGAAACGGTCGACGCGGTCCCGGGCGGTCACAGCGCCCGGGACCGCATCGCCGTATTCCAGGTCTACCCCGGCCGCCCCGCGCGTACCCCCGCCGCACCGCCCACGGACGCGAGGAGCCCACCGCCCATGGCGCCCCAGCCCGCCGCCGATGCCGCCGATCCCGCAGCCGACGCCGCCGACAGGACGGGTGCGGCCGGTACGGCCGCCGAAGCTCTGCCGGCCGACCGCCTCCTGAGGGCCGCGATCCGCCACAGCGCCGGGCGCGCCACGGCGATCTGCCTGCTCGCCACCGCGTCCGCCGCCGCGACCATCGCCCTGCCCGCCGCGCTCGGGCACACCCTCGACCTGGCGCTGGACGGCGCCGGGGAGGCCGCCCGCTGGACGGCGCTGTGCGCGCTGCTGGTCGCGGTCGAGGTGCTGCTGGACGCGGTGAGCGCCCACCTCACCGGCACCACCGACGCCCGCTCCACCGCCTGGCTGCGCCGCCGCGGGCTGGAGCACCTGCTGGCCGTGGGCCCCCGGCGGGCGGCCCGCTTCGACCACGGCGACCTGGTGACCCGGCTGTCGGGCAACGCGGCCGAGGCCGGCGGCGCCCCCACCGCGGCCGCCACCACCGTCTCCTCGCTCATCACCCCGCTCGGCGCCCTGGTGGCGCTGGCGCTGGTGGACGTCTGGCTCGCCGCCGCCTTCTGCGCAGGGGTCCCGCTGCTGGCGCTGCTGCTGCGCGCCTTCGCACGCGGCTCCTCCGACAGCGTCTCGCGCTACCAGCGCGTCCAGGGCGAGATCGCCGCGCGCCTGGTCGAGGCGCTCGCCGGCGCCCGTACCCTCGCCGCCGCGGGCACCGCCGACCGCGAACGCGTCCGTGTGCTGGCTCCGCTGCCCGAACTGGCCGCCCAGGGGCGGCGGATGTGGCAGGTCTACGGGCGGGCCATGGTCGGCGGCGGCGTCCTGGTCCCCCTGCTGACGATCACCGTCCTGGCGGTGGGCGGTATGCGGCTGACCGCCGGGGAGCTGAGCGTCGGCGAACTGCTGGCCGCCTCCCGCTACGCGGCCCTGGCAGCCGGGATCGGCGCGGTCACCGGCCGGCTCGGCGCCCTGGTGCGCAGCCGCGCCGCGGCCCGCCGGGTGGGCGAACTACTGGCCGTGTCCCCGGTCGTGTACGGCCGCCGCGTGCTGCCGCCGGACGGCACCGGGCGGCTGGAGCTGCGCGGTGTGACCGCCGTGCGCGGCGGGCGCGAGGTGCTGCGCGGCGTCGATCTGGTGGTGCCCGGCGGCGCCACGATGGCCGTGGTGGGCCGGTCCGGCTCGGGCAAGTCCACCCTCGCCGCGCTCGCCGGGCGCCTGGCCGACCCCGACGAGGGGCGGGTGCTGCTCGACGGAGTCCCGCTGGACGGGCTCGGCCCCGCCGAACTGCGCCGCGAGGTCGGCTACGCCTTCGAGCGGCCGGCCCTGTTCGGGGACACCGTCGGTGAGGCGGTCGCCTTCGGCGCGTACGACCCCGGACCCGCCGCCGTCGAGGACGCCGCGCGGGCGGCCAGCGCGGACGCCTTCGTCCGCCGCCTGCCCGCCGGTTACGGCACGGCGCTGGCGGACGCGCCGCTGTCCGGCGGCGAGTTCCAGCGTCTGGGCCTGGCCCGGGCCTTCGCCCACGCGGGACGGCTGCTGGTGCTGGACGACGCCACCTCCAGCCTGGACAGCGCCACCGAACTCCAGGTGAGCCGGGCGCTGACGGACCGGGTGCGGGCCGGCACCCGGCTGCTGATCGCGCACCGCGTCTCCTCCGCGGCCCGTGCGGATCTGGTCGCCTGGCTGGAGGACGGCCGGGTGCGGGCCGTCGGACCGCACGAGGCGCTGTGGGAACTGCCGGACTACCGGGCGGTGTTCGCGGCCGGGGACGGCCCGGGCGCCCAAGGCGCCCGGGAGGCGGCGCGGGCCCCGGCGGCCCGCGCCGCGGTGGAGGAGGGGCGGTGAGCCCGGCGAACCCGACCAGCGCGACGGAACAGACCGGCCCGACGAGCACGACGAACCCGGCGGGCGGCCGTGCCGCCCCGGGCCCGGCCCGCCGCCTCCTGCCGCGCGCCGTGCGCTTCCTGCGCCACCGCCGCCGCGTCCTGGTCCGGCTCGGCGGCTGGTCGCTGCTGGAGTCCGCGCAGACCTTCCTGGTCGGCTACGGCGTGGCCCAGGCCCTGGACCGCGGCTTCCTGGCCGGGAGCACCGGCACGGGGCTGGCCTGGCTGGCGGTGGCCGCCGCGGCGACCGTCGTCGGCGGCCTGGCGGTGCGGGGGGTCTTCCGCGGACTGGCCGACCTGGTGGAGCCGCTGCGCGACGGGCTGCTGCGCCATGTGGTGACCCGCGCCCTGCGCGGGGCGGTGGCCGAACCGGCCCGGGCGGACAGCTCCTCCGTCTCCCGCCTCACCCACCAGACCGAGCTGGCCCGGGACAGCTTCGCCGGGCTGGTGCTGGTGCTGCGCTCCTTCGTCTTCACCGCGGCCGGGGCGCTGGCCGGACTGGCCTCCCTCCATCCCCTGCTGCTCCTGGTCGTCCTGCCGCCCCTGGTGCTGGGACTGCTGCTCTTCACGGCCACACTGGTGCCGATGGCGGCGCGCCAGCGGGACTTCCTCGACGCGGACGAGGCCCTCTCCACGCGCTACGGAGCCGTTGCCGCCGGGCTGCGGGACATCGTGGCGTGCGGTGCCGAGCGGCGCACCGCCGGTGAGGCGGACGCGCTGGTGGCCACCGAGGTGAGGGCGGCCCGGTCGCTGGCCCGGTGGGCCGCCGCCCGCACCGTGGCGCTGGGCGTGGCCGGGCATCTGCCGATCGTGCTGCTGCTGCTGGCCACACCCTGGCTGCTGGAGCGGGGGCTCACGGCGGGCGCGCTGCTGGGCGCGCTGACGTATCTGGCCCAGTCGCTGCTGCCGGCCCTGCGGACCCTGATGAGCGCCCTGGGGGCGGCGGGCACCCGGCTGCTGGTGATCCTGGACCGGCTCGTCGGCGCGGACCGGCCGCGGCGGAGCGCGCCGGCCGCCGGGGAGCCCGCCGGGCCCGCAACCGCGGCCCCCGCGGCCCCCGCCTCCGTACGGTCCGCGGCGGGCTCCAGGGTGGAGCTGCGCTCGGTGACCTTCGCCTACGGGCCCGGAGCCCAGCCGGTGCTGCGCGAGGTGGACCTCACCGTCGAACCCGGCGAGCATCTGGTCGTCGTGGGCCCCAGCGGCATCGGCAAGTCCACCCTCGCCGCCCTGGTGGCGGGCCTGCTCGCCCCCGGCCGGGGCGAGGTGCTGGTGGACGGAGCCCCGCCCCTCGCCGCCGGGAGGAGTGCCGGCGAGCCGGCGCGGCGGCGGGTGCTGATCCCGCAGCAGGCGTACGTGTTCACCGGCACCCTCCGGGAGAACCTGCTCTACCTGTGCCCGGACGGCCTGCCCGGCGGCTCACCGGAGACCGGCCCGGGGGAGAGCGGGCCGGAGGAGAGGCTGGCCGCCTCGGTGGCGGCGGTCGGGCTCGGACCGCTGGCCGACAGGCTGGGCGGACTGGACGCGATGGTCGACCCGGCCGCCCTCTCCCAGGGGGAGCGGCAGCTGATCGCGCTGGGCCGGGCCCATCTGTCGCCCGCCCCCCTGGTGCTGCTGGACGAGGCCACCTGCCATCTGGACCCGGAGGCGGAGGCGCGCGCCGAGCGGGCGTTCGCGGACCGGCCCGGCACGCTGGTGGTGATCGCCCACCGGATCAGCTCGGCGCACCGGGCCGACCGGGTACTGGTGATGGACGGCGCCCGGGCCACCGCCGGAAGCCACCGCGAACTGCTGGAGCGCTCACCGCTGTACCGCGATCTGGTGGGGCGCTGGCACACCGGCCGCGACGGCGGGCCCGCCGCCCGGCCGGGCCGGGAGAGCGCCCCGGCCTGACGGTCCGGTCCGATGTCCCGGCCCGATGTCCCGGCCTGGTGACCCCGCCGAGCCCGGCCGGGCGCACGCGTGCCCGCGCACAGGTGCGCCCGGCCGGATCACCGTCCGGTCGGGGCCTCGTCGCGGCCGGTGCCTACACCCAGCCCGCGCCCTGCGATATCCGTATGGCGTCGACTTTGTTGCGGGCCCCGGTCTTACGGGTGATCGCGGACATGTAGTTGCGTATGGTGCCGTGCGAGAGGTGCAGCCGCCCGGCGATCTCGGAGACCGTCGCGCCCTTGGCGGCCAGCGACAGAACGCTCAGTTCCCTCGCCGTCAGGGGCATGTCCGCGGCGCGCAGCAGATCGTGGGCGAGGGACTCGTCCACGTATCTCTTTCCTGCGGCGACGTTCCGGATCCCCTCGAGTAACTTCTGCGGGGTGGCGTCCTTGTTGACGAATCCCAGGGCCTGAGCGTCATAGGCGCGGCGCAGCGCGCCGGGCCGTCCGGGAGTGGCCAGAACCAGTAGGCCGCATTTTGCCGACGTCATATGCCTGCACAGTTCCGCCATGCCGACCACGTCCGGGGCCCCGGGGCCGTCCAGATCCGCGACGCACACGTCCGCCCGCAGGACCCGGAGCCGGCCGGGGTCACTGGACCAGGGGACGTCGCGCACCTCCAGGTCGGGTGCATCGTTGAGCAACGCTGCCAGGCCGGATCGCAGCAGGCCGAAATGGTGCACCAGCAATACCTGAATCACGTTCGGCTCCTCCAGTGCCCTGATCGGGGGACGGTTGTCGAACACCCGTCAACAGATACCTACAAATGGCACTGGTTAACGCAGAGTTTCAGCCAGTACCGGTGAGTAGTGGGGGTGTTGGAGGTAGCCGGGGGGCGCGCGGATCACCGAACTCTGCTACCGGCGCACACCACCGCTTTTTTCCGAAGTGATCAATGTGCAAACCGTTTCGATGTCTTCCTGTACCTGTTCGATCGAAACACGTCCGGAAAGCCATCCGATCAGCGCCGAATGCCAGGTGTGCGCGATGACGCGGACCGCCGAGAGCCGCTTCGGTGTCGGCGCGTCCCGCGCCCCCACGGCGTCCAGGATGATCTCGGTGGTGAGCCGGGAGACCGCGTCGACCTCCGCGCCGGCCGAGCGGTCGGCGAAGGTGAACGCCCGCAGCATGGCCTCCGCCAGGTTCGGCTCCCGCTGGAGCGAGCGGAAGGCGCGCATCAGCGTCACCGCCACCCGGGCGGCGGGCTCCGGCTCCTTCGGAGGGTGCCGGTGCAGCGTCTCGTGCAGCCGCTCCAGCTGGTCGTACATGGTGGCGACCAGCAGGTGCACCTTGGAGGGGAAGTAGCGGTAGAGCGTGCCCAGCGCGACGTCCGCGGACTCGGCGACCTCGCGCATCTGCACCGCGCCGAAGCCCCCGCGCCGGGCCAGTCCGGTGCTGGCCGCCAGGATGCGGTGGCGGCGCGCCTCCTGGCGCTCGGTGAGCGAGGAGGCGGAGGGGAAACCGGGATGTGCCGTCAAGTCTCTCCTGCCGTCTGTCCCGTCGGGCCCGGGCGGCCCCCCGCCGCGGGCCCGGGCCGCGTGGCCCGGGAGACCGCATCCTCGCAGGGCGGAGCCGTGGCGTGAATCACCCGGACCGGCTCGGTCCGGAACTTCTACCGGCCGGTAATCTTGCGAGCCGGAGCCGCCCCGCCCTTCGGGCGGACGGGTCCGGGGCGCGGGCCGGGCGTGCCCGGGGCATCATTGAAACTTGTTCCAGAATATCGTCGGCGGTTACGCTCCGGCGGAAAATCGCCGCGAGGACCTTCGAGAAGGGGGCCGTGAGTGACGGCAGAGGCCACCTGGGGCGCCGCGCCCGGACCCCTGGCGGGCGAGGCCGCCGACGGCGGCCGGCCGCTGCGGATCGCGCTGCTCACCTACAAGGGGAACCCGTTCTGCGGCGGCCAGGGCGTCTACGTGCGCCACCTGTCGCGCGAGCTGGCCCGGCTCGGCCACCGCGTCGAGGTGATCGGCGCCCAGCCCTACCCCGTACTGGACCAGGAGGACGGCCTGCCGGGCCAGGTGACCCTCACCCGCCTGCCCAGCCTCGACCTCTACCGGCAGCCCGACCCCTTCCGCACCCCGGGGCGCGGCGAGTACCGCGACTGGGTCGACGCGCTGGAGGTCGCCACCATGTGGACCGGGGGCTTCCCCGAGCCGCTGACCTTCTCGCTGCGCGCTCGCCGCCACCTGGCCGCCCGGCGCGGCGAGTTCGACGTCGTCCACGACAACCAGACCCTCGGCTACGGCCTGCTCGGCCTGGACCGGATCGGCTTCCCCCTGGTCACCACCGTCCACCACCCCATCACCGTCGACCGCCGCCTGGACCTGGCCGCGGCCGAGGGCTGGAGACGCCGGGCCTCGGTGCGCCGCTGGTACGGCTTCACCCGTATGCAGAAGCGCGTCGCCCGGCGGCTGCCCACCGTGCTGACCGTCTCCGGATCCTCCCGCCGGGAGATCACCGAGGACCTCAAGGTGCGCCCCGAGCGCATCCACGTCGTGCCCATCGGCGCCGACACCCGGCTGTTCTCGCCCGACCCGGCCGTCCCCGAGATCCCCGGCCGCATCGTCACCACCTCCAGCGCCGACGTCCCCCTCAAGGGACTGGTCCACCTCGTCGAGGCCCTGGCCAAGGTCCGCACCGAGCACGGGAGCGCGCATCTGGTCGTCGTCGGCAAGCGCCCGGAGAAGGGCCCGGTGGCCGAGGCGATGGAGCGCTACGGGCTCGGCGGCGCGGTGGAGTTCGTCAAGGGCATCAGCGACCGGGAGCTGGCCGACCTGGTGCGCGGTGCCCAGATCGCCTGCGTGCCCTCCCTCTACGAGGGCTTCTCCCTGCCGGCGGCCGAGGCCATGGCCACCGGCACCCCCCTGGTCGCCACCACCGGCGGAGCCATCCCCGAGGTCGCCGGCCCCGACGGCGAGACCTGCCTGGCGGTGGAGCCCGCCGACGCCGGCGCGCTCGCCGCGGCGCTGGGCAGACTGCTCGGCGACGCGGAACTGCGGGCGCGCCTGGGCGCGGCCGGACGGGAGAGGGTGCTGCGCCGCTTCACCTGGGAACAGGCCGCCCGTGGCACGGTGGAGCACTACCGCGCCGCCGTCGCGGCCCGCAATCCCGCCGCGCCCGCCCTCCGCTAGCCGCCGCCCTCCGCCCCCGGCCCGCCACCGCACGCCCCGCCCCCGCATAGCACCGCACCGCACCGAGGAAGGCAGACACCAGTGCTGACCGTGGACTTCTCCCGATTCCCGCTCGCCCCGGGGGACCGGGTCCTGGACCTGGGGTGCGGCGCCGGGCGCCATGCCTTCGAGTGCTACCGGCGCGGCGCCCGCGTCGTCGCGCTGGACCGAAACGCCGAGGAGATCCGCGAGGTCGCCAAGTGGTTCGCCGCCATGAAGGAGGCCGGTGAGGCCCCCGCGGGCGCCGAGGCCACCGCGATGGAGGGCGACGCCCTGGCCCTGCCCTTCCCCGACGACAGCTTCGACGCCGTGATCATCTCCGAGGTGATGGAGCACATCCCCGACGACAAGGGCGTCCTGGCCGAGATGGTCCGGGTGCTGCGCCCCGGCGGCCGGATCGCGGTGACCGTGCCGCGCTACGGGCCGGAGAAGGTCTGCTGGACGCTCTCCGACGCCTACCACGAGGTCGAGGGCGGCCACATCCGCATCTACCGCGCCCACGAACTGCTGGCGAAGATGCGGGGCGCGGGTCTGAAGCCGTACGGCACCCACCACGCGCACGCCCTGCACTCCCCGTACTGGTGGCTCAAGTGCGCCTTCGGGGTGAACCGGGACGGCGACGACGCCGCGCTGCCGGTGCGCGCGTACCACAAGCTGCTGGTCTGGGACATCATGAAGAAGCCGCTGGCCACCCGCCTCGCCGAGGACCTGCTCAACCCGGTGATGGGCAAGAGTTTCGTGGCCTACGCCACCAAGCCGCACCTGCCCGCCGACGCCGCCTCCGGCCGGGAGACGGCGTGACGAGCCCGGGCCGCACCGAACGGCTGGTCCTGCCCGGCGTCCTGACCGCCGAACAGGCCGAGCGGACCGTCGCGGGCATCGCCGCACTCCAGCGGGAGGACGGCGCGATCCCGTGGTTCCGGGGCCACCACCTCGACCCCTGGGACCACGTCGAGGCCGCCATGGCGCTGGACGCGGCCGGGGAGCACGCGCGGGCCGAGGCCGCCTACCGCTGGCTGGCCGAGCACCAGAACGCGGACGGCTCCTGGTACGCCGCCTACGCCGACGGGGACGCGGCCCGCCCCACCGATCTGGGCAAGGAGACCAACTTCTGCGCCTATGTCGCCGTCGGGGTGTGGCACCACTACCTGGCCACCGGCGACGACACCTTCGCGGACCGCATGTGGCCGGTGGTCCACGCGGCCGTGGAGTTCGTCCTGGAACTCCAGCAGCCCGGCGGGCAGATCGGCTGGAAGCGCGAGGCCGACGGCACCCCCGTCACCGACGCCCTGCTGACGGGGAGCTCCTCGATCCACCAGGCGCTGCGCTGCGCGCTGGCCCTGGCCGAGCACCGCGAGGAGCCGCAGCCGGACTGGGAACTGGCCCTGGGCTGGCTGGGCCACGCGGTGCGCCACCACCCCGAGCGCTTCCTGGACAAGGGCCGCTACTCGATGGACTGGTACTACCCCGTCCTGGGCGGCGCGGTGACCGGAGCCGCGGCCAAGGAGCGCATCGAGTCCGGCTGGGACCGCTTCGTCGTCCCCGGCCTGGGCGTGCGCTGCGTGCTGCCCAATCCCTGGGTGACCGGCGGCGAGAGCGCCGAACTCGCCCTGGCCCTGTGGGTGATGGGGGAGTCCGACCGGGCGCTGGAGATCCTGCGCTGGATGCAGCACCTGCGCGCCGAGGACGGCCTGTACTGGACCGGCTACGTCTTCGAGGACGAGGCCTTCTGGCCGGAGGAGCTGACCTCCTGGACCGCAGGCTCGCTGCTGCTGGCCGTGGCCGCGCTCGGCGGCGACGAGGCCACGGTGGCGGTCTTCGGCGGCGAGAGGCTGCCGGCCGGGCTGGAGCCGGACTGCTGCTGAGCCGGAAACCGGCTCCGCGGGCATGCACGCCGGGCCGCCGGGATCCGCCGAGGCCCGCGCCGTCTCCCACCGCACGTGTGCGGCAGGCTCCGCCCGGTACCGGGCGGAGCCTGCCGCATGTCCGCTCGCGTGTCCGGGCGGAGGTCAGCCGCGCTGGATGCCGGAGGTGTCCTGCAGGACGCCGCGGCGGCCGTCCTGCGTCTGCGCCACCAGTGCCTGGCCGCGCTGCTCGACCGCCAGGTACCAGGTACCCGGGGCCAGTTCGGCGACCGGGGCGGGGGAGCCGTCCTCGCCGTACAGCGGCCGGGCGACCGGCACGGCGAACCAGAACGGCTGGAAGTTCGGGTCGGCCGGAGCGCCGCCGCCCGCCGGGGCCGCCTGCTGCTGCGGTGCCGGCTGACCCCCGCCGTAACCGCCCTGCGGCTGTCCCTGCACCGGCTGCCCCTGTGCCGGCTGACCGGGCTGCGGGCCGCCCGGGTAGCCGTAACCGCCCTGCGGCTGCCCCTGCATCGGCTGACCGGGCATCGGCTGTCCCTGCATCGGCTGGCCGGGCTGGGCGCCGGGGTAGCCGTAGCCGCCGGCCTGCGGGCCCGGACCGTAGGGGTTCGGGGCCTGCGGGGAGGGGGCCGGCAGCAGCGGGGCCTTCAGCGCGCCCACGGTGTTGCCCAGGACGGCGAAGGCCGCCATGAGCAGGCCGCCGATGAGGGTCAGCCAGGCGCCCACGCCCAGGTCGATGTTGCGGTTGAGGTTCTGGTCCTCCGGGTCCGGCGCGATGGTGGCGAACACCGCCCACAGTGCCGCCCAGCCGACGAAGACCGCCAGCGCGGTGCCCCACTGGTCGAGTCCGAGCCCCGCCACCTTGCGCTCACCGGGCGTGATCCGCCCGAGGACGAGCAGGGCGGCCGCGATCAGCGCGGCGAGCGTCACGGTCGGCAGCAGCGGGAAGAGCGCGGGCTCCCAGCTGTTGACCGTGCAGTTCTCGGTGCAGCCGTCGGCCTTGAAGAAGGCGAGGAACGAGGCGATGAACAGCAGCACCGCTGCTCCGACAACCGCGCCATCGCTTCGGGTGAGCGAGCGGATGTTCACGTAATATCCTTAATCGGTTTCGTCATGGTCTGGTCAGACGGGGGCGGGCCCTATCGTACGGAAGGACGTTCCGCGGAGTCCGGCGGGTTCTCCCGCCCGGCCCCGGATCGTTCCGCCACCTTGCGCTCACCGGTTCGCGCGCCGCTTCAGGCACCGTCCCCGGCGCCGCTTCGCGCCCCGTCGCGCTCGCCGAGCAGGAAGGCCCCGACACCCTCGGCGATGCCGCGGGCCGCGCGCTGCCGCCACTTCGGGTCGGACAGCCGCCGGGCCTCCCGCGGATCGCGCATGTTGCCGCACTCCAGGAAGACCTTGGGCACCCGGGAGAGGTTCAGCCCGCCCAGGTCGTCGCGGACGGTCAGGCCGGTCTCGGCCACCGGACCCCCCAGGTAGTCGGCGGGCCCGGAGCCGGTGGCCTCCGAGAAGGAGCGCACGAGGTGCTCGCCCAGCCGGCGCGAGGGGCCGGTGATCCGCCGGGTGTCGGCGGAGCCCTCGGTCACCCGCGCGGGGAGGATGACGTGGAAACCCCGGTCGCCCTCGCCCGATCCGTCGGCGTGCACCGAGACCACCGCGTCGGCCCCCGCCCCGTTCCCGGCCCGGGCGCGCTCGTCCACGCACGGCCCGTACGGGCGGTCGCCGTCGTGGGTGAACTCCACCCTCGCGCCCAGCCCTTCGAGGAGGGTGCGGGCGCGGCGGGCGACGTCGAGGGTGAAGGACGCCTCCGCGTAGCCGGAGTCGGTGGCCGTGCCGGTGGTGTCGCACTCCTTGCGGTGCGTGCCGGCGTCCACCCGGCGCGCGATCTCGCGGGTGTGCTCGCGGTTGCCCGGGTTGTGGCCGGGATCGAGCACCACCACGGCGCCGTCCAGGGGCCCTCCCTCCCCGTCCGGCTCCCCGCTTCCCTCCGGCTGCCGGGAAGAGGCGCCCGGCGAGGGCGCCCCGGACACCTCGGGGGCGCCGGAGGCCGCTGGGGCACCGCGCGACGCGCCGGAGCCGGTGTCCCGCGCCGACCGCCACACCAGCAGGCCCGCCAGGACGACGGACAGCGCGATCGCGAGGATCACGGCGGGAGTGGACAGCCGTCGGCCGAGGGACATGATCGGATCGTAGCGCCGCGTCCTACAGGCCCGGGCCGGTACGCCGCAGAACGCGCAGCGAGCGGACCGCGCACTCCTCGGTGAAGGCGCCGGACTCCAGGGCGCGGCGGTGGATGCGGTGGGGCGCCTGACCGCCGTCGGCCGGATCCGGGAAGACGTCGTGGATGACCAGCAGCCCGCCCTCGGCCAGGTGCGGGACCCACCCCTCGTAGTCGGCCCTCGCGTGCTCGTCGGTGTGCCCGCCGTCGACGAAGACCAGACCGAGCCGCCCGCCCCACACCGACGCCGCCCGCGGCGAGCGCCCGACGAGCGCGACGACGTACTCCTCCAGTCCGGCGGCGTGCAGGGTGCGGCGGAAGAAGGGCAGGGTGTCCATCAGCCCCACCTCGGGATCCACCAGCGCGGGGTCGTGGTACTCCCAGCCCGGCTGCTGCTCCTCGCTGCCCCGGTGGTGGTCCAGCGTCAGGACGGTCACGTCGCCGTCCGCGCGGCGGGCGGCGTCGGCCAGCAGGATGGTGGAGCGGCCGCAGTACGTGCCGATCTCCAGCAGCGGCAGCCCCAGCCGCGCCGCGTCGCGGGCGGCGGCGTACAGCGCCATCCCCTCGTCGGCGGGCATGAAGCCCTTGGCCGCCTCGAAGGCGGCGACGACCTCGGGTGCCGGTCGCGCTGCGGAATCCATGGGCTCGGCCTCCCTGACCTGTGGTGCGGCCGACCATGCTGCCGTACGCGTCTCCCGGCCGGTGAGGCGGGTGGGCGCGGTGTCAGCGGGGGCGCCCCGCGTCCGGCTCCGCGCGCCTCCGCGTCCGGCGGACGGAGCGGGGCCCCGGGCGCCGCGCGGGACCGCGGCGTCCGGGGCCCAAAGGGACGTGCCGGGGCGGGCTCAGTCCTCCAGCGGCTCCTGCCCGGCGGGGCGGCGGTGGCGTCCCCGCACGGGCACCGAGGCCTCCTCGCCGACGGCGGCCGGGCCGCGGTGCCGGCCGTGCTGCTCGCCGGTCCCGGCGCTCGTCTCGCTGCTCGTCTCGGTCTGGGTCTGGGACATCGCGGGAATACTCCGTGGATTCGAGGCTTCTTCCTCCGTACCCGACCAGATCGTAGTAGTTCTACGATCTTCGCTCCGCATCTTTCCGGGCCAGTGGCGCCTGCTGGAGGGGCACCGGTGTGAAGGCCGCCGCCCGTACCGCGAGCGGACCGCCGTCCTCCGCCGAACCGCCCGCCGAACCACCCGTGGGGCCGCTCCCCGCCGGGCCGCCGTCCTCCGCCGGACCCCCTTCCGGCGCGGGCTCGGCACACCGCCGGGCCGGCGGCGGCCCGGGCTCCGAAGACGGCGTGACCCGGGCCAGGCCGCACTGCGTCCGGCCCGCCCGGCCGCCGGCGCACGGCAGCCGCAGCTCGCCCTCCGCCGTCCACAGCCCCGTCCCCCGCACCCACCCCACCGGGGCGGGCAGATGCCGCAGCCGCCGCTGGGAGGGGCGCCACACGGCCACCCACGTACCGTTCGGGCCGTCCGCGCGCAGCGCCACCGCGCAGCCCTCGGGGGTGAGGGCCTGGCCGGGCTGGACGGCGAACGGGGTCAGCGCGACGCCCGGCGGGCGCAGGGCGTCGGGGAAGCGCACGGGCCGGTGGCTGCCGAGCACGCCCCAGCCCAGCCGCGCCTCGCCCGGCGCGTCGGAACGCAGCAGCAGCAGACCGCTGTCCGGGTCGGCCAGCAGCAGCCGGTCGTCGCTGTCGTCGGTGAGCTCCAGCAGCGGGTGGACCTCGCCGCCGCGCCCCAGGTCGACGGCGACGGTCTTGGTGCGGCCGGCGGAGTCGGTGCGGTCCAGGGCCAGCAGCCGCCCCTCGCGGTCCAGCCAGACGCCGCCCGAGCAGCGGCCGGGCACCTCGGCGACCGGCTCCGGGCCGCGGGGGCCGCCGTGCACCAGCCACACCGTCGCGCCGTGCTCGCCGGGGGCGAGCGCGTGGACCGGGAAGCTGTACGAGCCGTGCGGGGCGGGCGGCAGCAGCCGCAGCCGCTCGCAGCCCACCGAGCCCAGCGGGAGCTCGCCGGTGCCCGGGCCGGTGGGGTAGAGCAGCGCGAGGCGGCACCGGCCGCCGGCCGTACGGCAGATCAGCACCCGCCCGTCGGGCAGCGGCAGCACCTGGGCGTCCGGCCCCTCCGGGCGGGGCCCCGGCAGCGGGACCGCGTACGGCTCCGGGCCGTCCAGCGTCCAGCGCTCCGGGATCAGGCCGCGCCCGTCCCCGGCCGACGCGAGACGCGCCGCGTAGGAGCCGTCCGCGGCGATCGTGAGGCCGGGATGCGCCGCGTTCGCGCCCTCGCTCCGGGCGGCCTCGACGGTACTGATGGTCATCAGCCCATCACCTCCGGTGAGGACGGTAGTTTTCGCGCCCGCCACCGGACGGCCCGAGCCGGGCGCCTTCACACGTACGGGGGACGGCGGCCCGTTTCGCGGGGGGGAGGAGGCGCCCGGTGTGCTCCGCCCGGCCCCGCACACCGGGGCGCACGGCAGGTAACCTCTCACCCGTGCCTGCACTCTCCGATGTCATCGCCGCACTCGACGAACTGTGGCCCCCCGAGCGGGCCGAGCAGTGGGACGCCGTCGGAACGGTCTGCGGAGACCCCGGCGCCGAGGTCGGCCGGGTGCTGATCGCCGTCGACCCGGTGCAGGAGACCGCCGACGAGGCGGTGGAGCTCGGCGCCGACCTGCTGCTGACCCACCACCCCCTCTACCTGCGCGGCACCACCACGGTCTTCGCCGGAGCCTTCAAGGGCCGGGTGGTGCACGACCTGATCCGGGCCGGCGCCGCCCTCCACGTGGCGCACACCAACGCCGACCGCGCCGACCCCGGCGTCTCCGACGCCCTCGCCCAGGCCCTCGGCCTGCGCGTCACCGGCCCGCTGGTGCCCGACCCCACCGACCCGGCCGGACGGCGGGGCCTGGGCCGGATCTGCGAACTGGACGCCCCCGAGCCGCTGGCCCGCTTCGCCGAGCGGGTGGCCGCACGGCTGCCCGCCACCGCGCAGGGCGTGCGGGCCGCCGGCGACCCGGACCGGCCGGTCGGCACCGTCGCGGTCTGCGGCGGCTCCGGCGACAGCCTCTTCGACCAGGTGCGGGCCGCCGGCGTCGACGCCTACGTCACCGCCGACCTGCGCCACCACCCGGCCTCGGAGGCCGTGCAGCACGGCGGCCCCCACGAGGGGCCCGCGCTGGTGGACGCCGCGCACTGGGCCACCGAGTGGCCCTGGTGCGAGCAGGCCGCCGCCCAGCTCGAAGCGGTGTCCGAGCGGCACGGCTGGGGGCTGCGCGTCCACGTCTCCCGCACGGTCACCGACCCCTGGACCGTCCACGCGGCGTCCGCACCCGCCCAGGGCGCCGCCCCCGCAACCACCATCACAGGAGCCCCCAACTGAACGCCGAGCCCGCCGACCAGATCCGCCTCCTCGACGTCCAGGCCCTCGACGTCCGGCTCAGCCAGCTCGCCCACCGGCGGAAGAACCTGCCGGAGCACGCCGAGATCGAGGGACTGACCGCCGACCTCACCCAGGTGCGCGACCTGCTGGTCGCCGCCCGCACCGAGGAGAGCGACACCGCCCGCGAGCAGACCAAGGCCGAGCAGGACGTCGACCAGGTGCGCAAGCGCGCCGCCCGCGACCAGCAGCGCCTGGACTCCGGCGCGGTCACCTCGCCCAAGGACCTGGAGAACCTCCAGAGCGAGATCGCCTCCCTCTCGCGGCGCCAGAGCGACCTGGAGGACGTCGTGCTGGAGATCATGGAGCGCCGCGAGTCCGCCCAGGAGCGCGCGGCCGAGCTGGCGCAGCGGGCCGACTCCGTCCAGGCCCGGATCGACGACGCGGCGGCGCGGCGCGACGCGGCGCTGACGGAGATCGACGCCGAGACCGCCACCGTCACCAAGGAGCGCCAGGTCGTGGCCGCCTCGATCCCGGCCGACCTGACCAAGCTCTACGACAAGCTGCGCGAGCAGCAGGGCGGCGTCGGCGCGGCCCGCCTCTACCAGCGGCGCTGCGAGGGCTGCCGCCTGGAGCTGAACATCACCGAGCTGAACGAGATCCGCCAGGCCCCGGCCGACGCGGTGGTGCGCTGCGAGAACTGCCGCCGGATCCTGGTGCGCACGCCCGAGTCGGGACTGTGATGCCAGGTTCCCAGCAGGCCCCGGGCTCCCCGGACGTCCCGGATTCCCCGGGCTCTCCGGATTCCCCGGGCTCCCGCAGGACCTTCGTCGTCGAGGCCGACGGCGGCTCCCGCGGCAACCCCGGCCCGGCCGGCTACGGCGCGGTCGTCCGCGAGGCCGGGACGGGGCGGACGCTGGCGGAGGCGGCCGAGTACATCGGCACCGCCACCAACAACGTCGCCGAGTACCGGGGCCTGATCGCCGGGCTGCGCGCGGCCCACGCGCTCGACCCGCGGGCCCTGGTGCGGGTGCGGATGGACTCCAAGCTGGTCGTCGAGCAGATGTCGGGCCGCTGGAAGATCAAGCACCCCGCCATGCGCCCGCTGGCGCTGGAGGCCGCCTCCGTCTTCCCGCCGGAGTCGGTCACCTACCAGTGGATCCCGCGCGAGGAGAACAAGCACGCCGACCGGCTGGCGAACGAGGCCATGGACGCCGGACGCCGCGGCCAGGAGTGGCGGCCGTCCGACTCCACCGCCGAACTCGACTCCGGAGCCCACGCCGACGCCCTCCCCGGCCTCCCCGGAACCGGCGGGACCCCGGCGGCCACCCCCGAGAGCTCGGCGGAGGCGCGGGCGGCGGCGCGGGCCGCCGTACGCCAGGCCGTACGGGAGACCCACCGTACGGCCGCCGCCGCCGAGCGGGGCGCCGGGACGGACGACCCCACGGCCCTGACCGCGGCCGACGAGCTGCCCGTGGAGCCGGTGGCCGAGGCGGCGCCCGCCGGACAGGGGGAGCCGCGCACCCCGCAGACGGGCTGGGGTGCCGACATGGGCACCCCCACCACCCTCGTCCTGCTGCGCCACGGCGAGACCCCGCTCACCCCCCTCAAGCGGTTCTCCGGCAGCGGCGGCACCGACCCGGAGCTGTCGGCGACCGGGCTGCGCCAGGCCGAGGCGGCCGCCTCGGCCCTGGCGGCGCGCGGCACCGTCCAGCAGGTGATCAGCTCGCCGCTGGTGCGCTGCCGCCAGACGGCGCGGGCGGTCGCCGACCGGCTGGGGCTCGCGGTCGAGGTCGAACACGACCTGCGCGAGGCCGACTTCGGCGCCTGGGAGGGGCTGACCTTCGCCGAGGTCCGCGAACGGTACCCGGACGACCTGGACGCCTGGCTGGCCTCGCCCGGGGCCGCGCCCACCGGCGGCGAGTCCTTCGCCTCCGTCATCCGCCGCGTCGAGGCCGCCCGCGACCGGATCCTGGCCCGCCACGCCGGCCGCACGGTGCTGCTGGTCACCCATGTCACACCGGTCAAGGTGCTGGCGTGCACGGCCCTGGGCGCACCGCCCGAGGCGCTGTTCCGCATGGAGCTGTCGGCGGCCTCGCTGTCGGCGGTGGCGTACTACGCGGACGGCAACGCCTCGCTGCGGCTGCTCAACGACACCGGCCACCTGCGCTGACGTCCCCGGCGCCCGTACCGGCCGCGCTGACGGGGGCGTTCGCGCCCAGCCGGGCCGCCTCGCGGGCCAGACTCTCGATCCGCCCCCAGTCCCGCGCCCGCACCGCCTCCGGCGGCAGCATCCAACTGCCGCCCACGCAGGAGACGTTGGGCAGCGCCAGATAGTCCGCCGCCGAGTCGGGCCCGATGCCGCCCGTCGGGCAGAACCGGGCCCGGGGCAGCGGCGAGGCCAGCGCCCTCAGATACGCCGGCCCGCCCGCCGCCCGGGCCGGGAAGAACTTCATCTCCGTCACCCCGCGCTCCAGCAGCGCCATGACCTCCGAGGCGGTGCAGACCCCCGGCAGCAGCGGCACATCCGCCTCCCGCGCCGCCGCCAGCAGCCGGTCCGTCCAGCCGGGGCTGACCAGGAAGCGGGCGCCCGCCTCCCGCGCCGCCACCGCCTGCTCCGGGGTGAGCACCGTGCCCGCGCCGACCACGGCCCGCGGCACCTCCGCCGCGACCCGGCGCACCGCCTCCAGCGCGCCCTCCGTCCGCAGCGTGATCTCGACCGCCCGCAGCCCGCCCGCCACCAGCGCCCGCGCCAGGGGGACGGCCTCGGCCGGATCGGCCCCGCCGTCGAGGACGACCACCGGCAGTACGGGGCCCAGGGCGAGTACGGAGGGCGGGGGCGCGTCCGCGGTGGCTGTCATGGCGGCCATCCTGCCCATCCGGCTCACACACCGCAACGCCCGTTGCGCATGGCGCAACGATATGGATCCCCGGGCCCCGTCAGAGCTCGGTGACCACCACGTCCAGCCGCCACGGCGTCCCGCCCTTCGCCGGAGGCTCCGCCTCCACCGTGTACCCCAGGCCGCGCAGCGCCTCGGCCAGCTCCGCCGGGCCGCCCGGCTCAAGGCCCTCGCGCAGCAGCGCGCGCACCATCCGCCCCTTGGTGGCCTTGTTGAAGTGGCTGACCACCGACCGCTTCTCCACACCGCCGACGATCCTGGACTGGAGCACCCGCACCGTCGCCGTCCGCCCGGCGAGAGCGCCCTTCGGCTTCCACATCGCCCCGTACGCCGCCGACCGCAGGTCCAGCACCAGCCCCTCGCCCGCCGCCTCGGGCAGCACCGACTCCAGCGGCTCCCGCCAGTACCGGCCCAGCGGTCCCAGCGCCGGCAGCCGCACCCCGCCCGAGCAGCGGTAGGGCGGGATCGGGTCGCCGACCCGCACCGCGCCCCACAGCCCGGAGAACACCAGAAGCCACTGCCCGGCCCGCTCCCGCGCCGCCGCGTCCAGCGTGGCCAGGTCCAGCGCGTCGTAGAGCACACCGGTGTAGACCTCGCCGGCGGGACGCGTCGGGGCCGTCCGCAGCCCGGCGTTCCTCGCCACCTCGCCGCGCAGACCCTCGCTCAGCCCCAGCACCTCGCGCGCCTTGTCCTCGTCGGCCGAGCACAGCTCCACCAGCTCCGCCAGCACCGCCTCCCGCGCGGCCGTCAGCCCCGGCAGCGACAGCGCCTCCAGATCGAGCGCGGGGCCGGAGGCCCCGGCGGCCTTCCCCTCGGACGGCGGCAGCAGTACGAGCACGGTGGTTCTCCTCACAGGTGGTGCGCGCGCCACGGGAAACCGGCGCGCTCAGCAGCGTACGTCCCCCTCCTGGCCGGCCCCGATCCGCACAACCCCGGCTGCCGCCCGCGTGACGTTGCTATTCTCCGGAACCGACGAGCCGGACGCGGCGCGGGCGAACCGCATCGCGCGGCAAGGGGCGGACCCGGGGGGTGGGGTGCGGCGACTCCTGCTCATCGCGGCCGCCGCGGCGTCGGTCCTGCTCGGCCTGGTCGGCAACCTCGCCACCGGCACCCTCGAGTTACCGCGGGCATGGACGCCCTGGGTCTGGGGCGCGACGGTCCTGCTGGGCGCGGCCGTCGTCGCCGCGGCCCTCCTCTCCGCCCCGCCCCCCGCCCGCCCGGCGGAGCCCGACCTGGCGGGTCTGAGCCGCCGCCTGGCGGCCAGAGTCAGGGCCCAGTGGGAGGCGGAGGAGGAACGGCAGGGCGTCTCCGAGACCCAGCGCATCCCGGTGGCCTGGGAAGCGGCCGACGGCGTACCGCGTGACCACTGGGCCGCCGTCCGGATGCTCCCTCCCGGTGCCGGGGCCGGTGCTGATGCCGGGGCTGCCCCGCCGGCTCTGGCCGGCCGGCTCGACCGGCGTGAGAACGTCGTCGGCCTCTACCGCGGTCTGCCCTCCCGGCGCCTGGTGGTCCTGGGGCGGGCAGGTGCGGGGAAAACCGTGCTGGCGATGCAGCTCGTCCTCGGCCTGATCGGCTGCCGCGCCGCAGACGACCCGGTACCGGTACTCCTCGGCGTCGGCTCGTGGGACGCGGGTGCCGTCGAGTTCCGCACCTGGCTGGCCGCCCAACTGGCCCGTGACCATCCCGAACTGGCCGCCCCCGGCCCGGACGGGGAGAACCTGGCCGCGCACCTGGTCAACGGCGGCCGCGTCCTGCCCGTCCTCGACGGCTTCGACGAACTCGCCGAAGGCCTGCACCGTCCGGCCCTCGAACGGCTGCGCCGCACCACCCTGCCGTTCGTGCTGACCGGCCGCCATGAGGAGTACGCCCGGGCGGTGCGCGCCCACGGCGTGCTCACCGCGGCCGCCGTGGTCGCCCTGGCGGACCTGACCGCCGAGGACCTGGCCCGGTACCTGCGCCGCGTCGCCCCTCCCGGAGCGGACGCGGGCACGGCGGGACAGTGGGAAGCGGTCCTGGCGCACCTGGCCGGCCCGGCCGGGGCGCCCCTGGGCGAGATCCTGTCGACGCCGCTGGCGGTCGGACTCGCACGCACCGTCTACACCGGCTCGTCCGGCCGCTCCCCCGCCGAACTCGTCACAGCCCGGGTGTCCGGCCTGGAGGACCGGCTGGTGCGTGAGTACCTCACCACCGTGTACGCGTGGCCGCGCTCCGCCCGCCACGGCAGGCCCGGCAGCTGGCACGCCGAACGCGCCCGGCGGTGGCTGACCCACCTCGCCGTCCACCTCGACCGGCTGGGGACCGGGGACCTGGCCTGGTGGCAGCTGCGCGACACCGTCCCCCGCACCACGCGGATCCCGGTGCTCGGCGCGCTGATCGGCCTCGTCACGGCCTTACCGCTCGCTGGAGTGACGGGCCCCGGCGTCGCCTCCGCGTTCGGCGCCGCCGCCGGACTCGCCTTCGGCCTCGCGGCCGGGCGTCCGGAACACGGCCCGGAGCCGGTTCGCACCCGCCTGCGACTGCGGGGACGCAGACGTGACCTCCTCGAACACCTGGCCCTGGGGCTGGGGACCGGGTTCGCCCTCACACTCGGACTGGGCCTGGGGCTGAAGTCCGCGCTCGTCGGGGGACTGGCGTTCGGAGTGATCGCGGGCGCCGTGTCCGGCGTCTCCGGCAACCTCACCCACTCCCGGGGCGACGCCACCGGCGAACCGTTCGAGGTGCTGAGGGCGGATCGGGCCGCCGGTCTGGCCGCCGGGCTGCCGAACGGACTGGCGGCCGGCCTCCTCGCGGCCGTCCTCGCCGACCGCGTCCTCCCGCTCACGCAGGCGCTGCTCCTCGGCGCGGCACTCGGCCTCGGATTCCTGATCGCCTCGGGCGTCACGACCGGCACGACCTTCGGAATCCTGGTGGGGGTCGCCGTCTCCCGGGCGGTGGACCACCATATGTGGCTGAACGGGCTCGAGGCCGCCCTGATCGTCATCGGGGCGGGCACGCCGCTCGTCCTCATGGTGGGTCTCGCCGCCGGGCCCACGGCGGGGATCGGCTTCGGCGCCTGGGCGCAGTGGCTCCTGCTGGTCCGCCTCTGGCTGCCGCTGACCGGCCGGCTGCCCTGGTCGGTGACGACGTTCCTGGCGGACGCGCACGGCCGCGGCGTCCTGCTCCGGAGCGGGGCGGTCCTCCGCTTCCGTCACGCCCGCCTGCAGGACCACCTCCTGGGGCGCCTCGGGACGGAGACCTCCCCGCCGCCCGACCCCCCGCGAGCCGATCCCGTACCACCCGATCCCGTACCACCCGGACAGGGAGCGACGGAATGAGCCGGACGAGATCACTGATCGTCACCGCCCTCATGGTCGCGGGCATCGTGGCCGGAGCCCTGGGCGCCTACGTCCACGCCCGCGCCGACGCGACGCAGGAACGCAGGGACAGGAGCCTGGCCATAGCGAAGCGGGCACTGGCGGAAGCGGACGAGCAAGCCGGTGCGGCCGGGAAGGACGAGTTGCTGGGGGAGGCGCGGATCGCCGTGCAGATGGCCGATTACCACCAGGACGCGCTCGTGGAGCAGCGGCAGGCCGCACTGTGGTTCGGAGCCGCGGCCCTGACCGCGCTCGCCGCGGGCACCACCGTCCTGCTGCGCGGACGCCGGAGCGGCCCCCACACGCCGCGGGACACCGCCGAAGCGCCCGACCTCCCAGCCCGCCCGTAGCCGCCGCGCCCGCCGCGGGTCCGCGCCGCGTACGGCG
The DNA here is from genome assembly GCF_054072955.1 of Streptomyces sp. SS8. Taxonomy (NCBI): domain Bacteria; kingdom Bacillati; phylum Actinomycetota; class Actinomycetes; order Kitasatosporales; family Streptomycetaceae; genus Streptomyces; species Streptomyces sp. SS8. Next base: position 6,691 of record NZ_JBSVCZ010000036.1, on the reverse strand, counting down.
GCGGGATAGCATGGGCGGTACGGCAGACGAGTCGTGCGGGCGGTCGCGGCGGAATCCCTTACGGGGTGAACGTCGAGGAACGTCCGGGCTCCACAGGGCAGGGTGGTGGGTAACGCCCACCCGGGGTGACCCGCGGGAAAGTGCCACAGAAAACAGACCGCCGGGGGCCTCACCGCCCCCGGTAAGGGTGAAACGGTGGTGTAAGAGACCACCAGCGCCCAGGGTGACCTGGGCGGCTCGGTAAACCCCACCCGGAGCAAGGTCAAGAGGGGACGCCGCCCCACTGGGACGGCGGCCCTGCGCGGATGTCCGAGGGCGGCCCGCCCGAGTCCGCGGGTAGACCGCACGAGGCCGGTGGCAACACCGGTCCCAGATGGATGGCCGCCTCCCGGCGGGCCGCGAGGCCCACCGGAGACAGAACCCGGCGTACAGCACGGCTCGTCTGCCGCTTACCGCTCCGGCCCGCCGAAGTCCCGCCTTCTACGCCTCAGCGGCCGGGGAGCCCCGGCCGCCTCGGAAGTGAACACCCCCGTACAGACCCCGGACGAGCCGGGGCGGACGACTCCGAGGCACATGTGTTCGGGGATCGGGCTGTGGGGTGAAACCCTGATGTCGGCAGGTACGGGCGCCCGTATGCTGGCCGTGAGCCGGTTCCCGTCCCTGGTGGAGGTACTGATGAGCACACCCGCGCCGGAAGACTTCAGCTATCCGCCGCTCCGGCCACGCCTGTCGGTCGAGGAACTGCTGGCAGCGAAGAACACCCAGCCGATCCGCTCGCTGGACGATCTCACAGCCGACACGTTCGAGTCGGACGAGGAACTGGAACAGTTCCTCGCCTTCACCTATGCCGAGCGTCACCGCGACGCCGCTTGAGACCGCCCGCATGCAGCCCGTCATCCTCGACACCGATGTCGCCTCCCTGTCCCACAAGCGCAAGCTCACCGGACCGCTGGCCGCTCGCCTCATCGGCCGCAGGCCTCTGATCACCTTCGTGACCTACGGCGAACTGACCAAGTGGATGGAAATCCGCCACTGGGGTGCCCGCAGCCGCCAGGAACTCGCTGACTGGCTTGCCGACATCCCGGTTCTGCCCGGCGACGAGTCCGTCGCCGCCACCTGGGGACGGCTCTCGGCCGCCGGGATACAGCGTGGTCGGCCCCGCCCGGTCAACGACATGTGGATTGCCGCCTGCGCTCTCACCTATGACCTGCCGCTGGCCACCCTCAACTTCAAGGACTACGAGGACTTCCGCCTCCACCACGGCCTCCGCGTCCTCGGCGTCGAGTGACGGCCGCGTCCCAAGGCAACGAACCTGACGGGGCCGGGGGCGCTCGGCGGGCCTGAGTCAAGGAACCACCGATGACCGATCGCGACAATCCGGTCGACCGTGCCGCCGAAAGCGTCCCCGCCGCACGCTTCCACGGTGCCGACGGCCGCGCTGTCCGCCCCTGTACCCCGGCCGCCGTCACCCTCCGCCATATCCGGATGCTCGACGTGCCGCTCGGCCCCGAGGTCCTGGAGATCGGAACCGGCTCCGGTTACTCCGCCGCGCTGCTCGCGCACATCGCCGGCCCGGCTGGCCATGTCACCACCGTCGACAACAAAGCCGACCTCTCCAAACGCGCGGAGACCCTGTACGCCGAGCACGGGCATGCCGTCGAAACGGTCGTGGCCGACGGCATCCTCGGCCGTCCCCCCCCAACGCCCCGTACGACCGCATCCTCGTCGGGACCACACCGTCCGCCCTTCCCGACGCCTGGCTGCGGCAGCTCAGGCCGGGCGGCGCGATCCTGACCGGCGTACGGCTCTCCGCACTTCCCGGTGCGTACGCCATCGCGCACATCACGGTCGGCGACGACCGCGGGCCGGGCCGCGTCACCGTGTACCCACGAACTGCACGGCCGTCTGGAGCGCGCGGGCGACGCATGGCGGGTACGGCTCGCCCGCCCATAGACCACCGCCGCCGCGCGGGGCTACTCGACGCGGTCGAGGAACTTCAGCACGCGCTCCGTGAGCAGTGCGGCCGCCTCGCGGTCGTAGGAGGGCAGGCTGCCGTCCGCGAACAGGTGCCGGTCGCCGGGATAGAGGAACACCTCCGCGTCACCGGCCGTACGGGCCAGGGCGCGAGCCGCCTCCAGGTCGCCCTCCCCGGCGAAGAACTCGTCGGCCTCCATGCCGTGCACCTGGACCGGCAGCCCCCTCGGCCACTCGCCGCCGAACTCGGAGACCGGGACGCAGGCGTGGAACAGCAGCGCGCCCTTCGCGCCGGGGCGCGTCTGGGCCAGCATCTGCGCGGGCAGCACGCCGAGGGAGAACCCCGCGTAGACGACCTCGCCGGGCAGGTGCTCGGCGGCGGCCCGGCCGCGCTCGGTGATCGTGCCGAACCCCGTCTCCCGCGCGTACGCCGCGCCCTCCGCCATGTCGGCGAAGACCCGCCCCTCGTACAGGTCCGGCAGGTGGACGGTGTGCCCGGCACCCTCCAGCTCCCGCGCGAACTCCCGTACCCCGGACGTCAGTCCGTGCGTGTGGTGGAACAGCACTACCTCGGTCATACGGCCCCCTCGCTCCGGCGGCACCCGGACGGAGCCGCCGCGGGGAGTGTCGCAGGGGGCACTGACATTCCCCGGCGGCTCGGGGAGGGGAGTGGGGAACGAGGTACTTCAGCCCGGCCGAGGAGCCTCGGGGCAGGACGGGACGTGCGTACCGGCACTGGTCGGCAGCACCGCTTCCGGTGACTCGGGCAGGGTCTGGCCACCGTCGACGGTGATGACCTGCCCCGTGATGAACGACGCCCGCTCGCCGGCGAGGAACTCCACCGCATCGGCGATCTCCTGCGGGCGGGCGAGACGGCCCAGGGGAACGGTCGCGGCCATCTGGGCGAGGTAGGCCTCACCCAGTTCCTCAAGCCCTTCGGTCATCACGTTGCCGGGGGCCACCGCGTTCACGGTGATGCCGTAAGGGGCGAGTTCCAGCGCGGCCGTACGCATGAAGCCGAGCTGTGCGGCCTTGCTCGCGCCGTAGTGGCTCCAGCCGGGAAAGCCCGTGAGCGGGCCCGTGATCGAGGAGGTCAGCACGATCCGTCCGCGTCCCGACTCCCGCAGCAGCGGCACGCACGCCGCGACGGCGAGTATCTGGCTCTCCACGTTGGTGGCGAAGACCTCGCGTACGTCGGCGTGCGTCATGTCCGCCAGCGGCTTGTTGGGAAAGACACCGGCGTTGAGGCACAGTACGTCCAGGCCGCCGAGCGATGTCCGGGCGGACTCGGCCAGCCGGTGCGCGAAGTCGTGCTCGGTGACGTCGACAGCCAGCCCCTCCACGGTCTGTCCGGCGCGGTGCCCGCCTTCCCGGAAGGTCTCCAGCACACGCTCCGGAACGCTGCGTCCGGTCAGGAGGACGTCCGCCCCGGCGGCCACGAACGTGGAGGTGATCGCGGCACCGATGCCGCGTGTGCCGCCGACGACGGCGGCCTTCACGGGTAAGGGATTGTCCATGTGGTGCTGCCCCGTCTCCTGTGTGTGAGTGAAGAACGTCCCGCCGTGAGCGGCGCCATGCCCGGTCTCGACGCACTGGGCGGCATACGGGCTGTGCACGTCCGCGCCGCACGCGGTGATCAGTCGGGCAGCGGTAGCTGGGCGAGCATCACCGCGAAGAGCGGTGAGTCGGCGAAGGGCTGCCGCTCGCCGACCTTCCGGTAGCCCCAGGACTCGTACAGGGCCTGCACCTTGGGGTGCTCGACGTCCACCAGCAGGACGGCCAGGTCCTCATCGTGCTTCGCCAGCAGCCCGTGGTGCAGGAGCCGGGAGGCGCCGGTCTTGCGCCATCGCGGGCGCACCATCAGCTCCGAGACGGCGAACGTACGGGACGCCTCGGGAGCCGGGTCCAGGTACTCCCGCCACCACTCGCGGCCGGGGGTGGCGGGAGCGCCGTACGCGTAGCCCACAGGCTCGTCGCCGTCGTAGCCGATGACGCAGGAGAAACCGGGATTGCCGCCCCAGTGGTCCACGAACCAGGGGAAGCGCTGGACGAACGGGTCGTCCATCTGGTCGGCGTAGGCGTCGGCGTGCACGTCCAGAAGGGTCTGCCGGATGCGCGGAAGGTCCTCGTGGGTGTAGTGACGCGGGTCCAGGTCGGTGGCGGTCGTCATGCGAGGGTCCATTCGTCGCGGTGGCGGTCGCCCCACTCCCGCGCGGTGGCGGAGTCGGGGGCGATGGTGATCAGGTCGCGGTGGAAGTCGCCGAGCAGGGAACGCATCCTCCCCGGAAGAGGGTCGCCCTCCATCAGGTCGAAGACTGTTTCGGCGGTAGCGCACGCCTGCTCGACGTCGTGCTGGTGAAGCTGAGCCATGGCGAGCCACGCCGTCTCCATGCCCCGGTTGCGGCGGAACCGGGCGGGTGTGGCGGACAGCGCCTTGTGGGAGGCGGCCTCGGCCTTCGCCGGTTCGCCCAGGCGGTCATGGGCGATCGAGGTGAGGGCGTACAACTCCCCAAGGCCGTAGAAGGCGACCCAACTCGCCCGGGGTGCATGCAAGTCGGCTTTGGTGAGGAACTCCTCGGCGTATCCGAGGGACCGCAAGGCGGCCTGGCGGTCACCGAGGTAGGCGTGGCCGGTTGCCGCACGAGCATGCATGAGCGAGGCGAACAGCGGGTCGCGGCGGGTGGTAGTGGTCGTCTGCGCTGCCTGTGCGGCATCCACGACCTGCGTGTAGTCGCCGCGCTCACGGGCCAACATCGCGTATGAGTTCCACACGTGTAGCTCAGCGACGGAGTCCTTCGCCATCCGAGCCAGATACAGCGCCCGGTCAAGGTACTGCTGTGCATGGCCCGAGCGACGGGCGTCGATCGTGAACCAAGCGGCGGTGGTTGTGTAGCCGGCCGCCACGCCGAACAGGCGCTGCCGGATGCGCTGGGAGGCCGCCCGCTCCTGCAACTTCAGCGCCTGGCCGGCGCCGGACAGGGCCGCCCGTTCCAGGCTCTCGTGCCCGCCCCGGGCGTGGTCCAGGGTGGTCAGGGCCTCCAGCCCCTCGCGGAGCCGGATCACGTCGGATGTGCCGACGGAGGACGGCCGGGCGGCGGCGACCAGGGGGACGGCTGCGGCGGTCGTCCCGGTGGTGGCGGTGAGGAAGTGACGGCGTCGCACGGGCTCCTCCTGCTCCGGTGAGGGTGCGGTGCCGCACCTGCCCGCCGGAGGTGTGAAGCCCAACTCCTCGACGGCGCAACCGAACACCGCTTCTAAAGCCTGCCTCTGCCGAGCATGCGGCCAAACCGTCTTTCCGGCCAGCCAGTTGCGCACCGTCCGGTCGCTGACCGTCCCCGCGTACCCGTCCGCGCGCAGCCGGAAGTTGACGGCCTCGGCCAACTCCTCCTGGGTGAGGCCCGCTTCGAGCATGCGACTTCTGAGGTCCTGGTTCCTCTGCACTCACTCAAAGTAGCCGCACGAAGGCTTTGCGTAGAAGTCGATGAGGGGAAATTTCCGGTTGGGGACGGTCCGTGGGGCTCCTGCTTTTCCTTATCCCCCGCGGTACGCGGCCGTTGACTGGGCGGGACAGGAGCCGCGGGCCCGCCGAGGCGGGCGGGATGCGGCGGTCGGTTGCCAGAGACCCGGAACGAGGCGATGACGACGACGATGACCACGACCACAGGCGGCCCCGCGTCCACCGGAGCGTCCTCCTGGCCGGCGGTCGGCATACGGGTCCTGGACACCGGGACGGGGCGCGTCGCGGTGGTACTGCTCCTGCGGGACGCATCCGGGAAGGTCTGCACCGAGGGCGCGGGCCGCCCGGCGCGGGCTCTGCTGCGGTGCGAGGGCGGGCGCGAGCCGCGCTGGTGGGCCGAGGTCGGCGGCCTGCGGAGCACGCCGTGAGGGCGGCCGGGCGGGAGATCGGGCTGCGGGAGATCGGGCTGGGGCACCGGGACCACCCGCTGCTGGGGCGGACCGTGCTGGACACCGCCACCGGGCGGACCGGGGTCCTGCGGGCGATCTGCCCCGAGCCGGACGGCGCCGCCGTGTGCACGGGATCGGCGTTCCGGCCGGGGAGCGGACCGCCGGTGGCGTGGCTGGCCCCGGTCGGTGGCGGCGTGGAGTGGACCACCGCGCCGGAGACGATCCGGGAGGTGGCCGGGTGAACGCCCGCCGACGCGCCCTGCGTCCTCCCCGCGCGTCCCGCGCGTCCCGCGCCCCCCGGCCTCTCCGCCTGCCGGAGCCGGACGGCATCGTGGCCGGAGTCGTCCTCGCAGCCGCGAACGTGCTCGGCCTCGGGGCCGTGGCCGGTTCCGCGGGGATCGTGCCGACCGTTCCCGGCGCGCTGCCCGTCACCGTCCTCGACGACGACGCACCCGTGTCCGGCCGGGGGCCGCTTCCGACGGCGAGTGGGACGGAGAGGCGCTGACGGCCGACCGTACCCCGCGCCCGTCCCGCCCCCGTTCGGGAACGCGGGGGCGGGACGGCCCGTCAGATGCGGTGTCTGCCGGGGCGCGGGCTCAGGCGTCCACCTCGTACCGCCCGGTCTCCAGGAAGTACCGCAGCTCCTCCGGAGTGCCGTCGATGACCTCCTCGGCGGCCTTGCGGAGCGCGTCGCTGATGGTCGGGTCCGCCAGGAGGCGGAAGACGGCGACGCGGTCGTCCTCGGCCTGGGCGAGGCGGTAGCCGGTCTCCAGGAAGGCGCGGAGGGCTTCGGGGCTGCCGTCGTTGAGGG
>NZ_JBSVCZ010000035.1:0-50139 GCF_054072955.1 Streptomyces sp. SS8 | reverse complement strand
GTCCAGCCCGCACGCCACCCGGCCTCCTCCCCGGTTCGCCCCGACGGGAACGCACTCCAGCCGGAACCGCGCCGCCGTGCGGAGGACGGCCTTCTCCACCTCGCCGCTGGACTGGCCCCGGAACCGGAACCGCGCGCCCACGTGCTCGTACCCGCCCACCCGCGGGACGACATGGCCGACGGCCGGGATCACGGACGCGTAGGGGCCCTCGCCGGGGCTCGGGGCCTCGGGAAGGGCCCAGGACGTCACGCGGCAGGGGGCCGGTACGGGCGAGGGCACCAGCAGCCAGCCGCCCGTACGCCAGCGGTCCGGCACGGGGAGCGCCGGGCGGCGGCCGAGCTGGACGTCGGCGGCGGCGTGCATCAGGTCGATGCCGTGCACCTCACGCCAGACGAACGGGATCTCCGCCCCGCCGACCCGGTAGCCCGCCTCCAGGAACCGGACCGTGCGCCGGCCGTCGGGTGACGTACCGACGAATGCCTCCAGATGGAAGACCCAGGGCTCCGGGCCGAGTGCGCGCGCGACCCGGTCCGTGAAGCCGGAGAGCGACGCGAGGAGGTCCGGATCGTCGACCTCGACCGAACCGAGTGCCTCGCCCCTGGTGAAGTCCACACAGGTGTTGACGTAGCGGGACGCCCGCCAGGGGCCGAGCCCGTCGCCGGTCCACAGGCCGTCGATGTGGAAGACCGCGTCGGCGCAGAACTCCTGCACCAGACGGGGCTCGGGAGGCAGGGCGCGCAGCGACGGCAGGTCGGCGGGACTCTCCAGGAGTACGACGCCCCGGCTGGCGGTGCCCCTGCGCGGTTTGACCACCACGGGCCAGCCGTGGCGGTCGGCGAACGCCCGGACCGCCGCCTCGTCGGGGGCGTCCGCGAAGGCGGGAACCGGTATGCCCGCGCCCTCGGCCGTCCGGTTCATGACCAGTTTGTCGCGGAAGCGGGCCAGTGTGCCGGGGGTCTGCCCCGCACAGCCGAGCCGCTCGCGTACGAGGGCGGCGGTGTCCAGATCGCCCTCGTTGAGGGCCACCACCCTCTCGGGCGGACCGAAGCGGGCGCGCAGCCCGCTCACGGCCCGCCAGACCGCGTCCGGGTCGTCGGTGGCCGGGACCACGTCGACGGCCGCCGCGCGGACGGGTACGGAGTCGAGCGCCGTCCGCGTGGTCACGTAGGTGACCCGGTGGGCGCGGTGGTCGAGATACTCCTCGTAGTGGGCGTGCCGGTCGCGCCAGCGGTGGATGACGACGATGTGCCCGCTCATGAGCGCTCCGCCTCGGCGGTCGCCATGTCCCGGACCCGGCCCACCGCGAAGGTCGCCGAGACCACCGCGGCGCGGGCCGAGCCGAGCGCGCCGCGGGCCGCCTCCAGATCGCCGCCCGGGAGCTGGGCCACGACGTCGGTCGCGCAGTCGATCAGGTGCAGAGCGGCCCGGGCGAGCGGCTGGTCGCAGGTGTACCGGTCCTCGACGAGCCGGCGGACGGAGTTCAGTTGGGCGACGGGATCCGGTGTGGAGCCCTCCGCCAGGACAGTGGAGGTGATCGTGTTCACAGGAGGTTCCATCCCAGGGAGCGTGAGGGTGCGGGGGCTTGCCCGGGCCCGGGCGGCCGGGCCCTCGAACGGGGCCCGGCCGCCCGGCGGGCACGGTGCGGAGGGGAAGCGGCGGGCGGCGGCCTTCAGCTGGTCCTGAAGCGGATCCTGTCGTTGGCGGCCTCGCACCTGGCGACGGCGTCGTCCGCGTCGCGCCCGGAGGCGATGACGTATCCGGAGACGCAGTCGGCGACGGTCAGCAGCGGCGGCACGGTCTCACCGACGCTCTTGCCGATCACCGCCGCCACCTCGGTGTCCGTGAACTCGTCCAGATAGGGCAGGAAGACGTGGAGCTTCTCGCCCCTGGGGACGTGGCGGACCTCGTCGGCCGCGTCGTCGGCCACCTCGATCCCGGTGATCGTGCCCGGCTCCGGGGTGAAGAACCGGACCGCGGCGCCGCCCAGGGGCTCGGGCGGGGTCTGCGGCAGTTCGTCGATGCCGAGCGGCACCGTGAGGAACATCCGGTTCAGGTCCAGCCCGAAGGCGCGGCGGACCAGCTCGGGCGCGCCGCTGCCGGCCAGCCGGGCGTGCGACTCGAGGACGCGCGGGCCCTTCTCGGTGAGGACGAACTCACTGTGCGAGGGCCCTTCGGTGAGGCCCACGGCGTCCAGGACCCTGGGGGTGAGGTCGCGGAGTTCGGCGAGCCACGGGGCGGCCTGGCGGCTGGGGGTGCTGACCTCCCACTCGACGTACCGGTCGTTCATGCGGTACTCGGAGTAGCCGATGGGCAGGTGCCGGCCCTCGTGCGAGAAGGAGTCCACACTGACGACGGGGCCGTCCAGGTACTCCTCGGCGATGACCCCGGAGACGTCCGCCTCGCTCAGTGCCCGCCAGGCCCTCTCCGCGTCGCCGGGGCCCTCCACGGTGTGGATGTGGAGGCTCGCCACGCCGTCCACCGGTTTGACGATGATCCGGCCGCCGGTCTCGGCCCGGAACGCCTCGATCTCGGCGGCGCCCTCCACCCTGCGGTACCGCACCGGGCTCAGCCCGTGCCGGTCCAGCAGCTCCCTGGTCAGCGCCTTGTCCTTGAGCGCGCGGGCGGTGGCCTCGGTGACGCCCGGCAGGCCCAGCGAGTCCACGACGAAGCCGGTGGACTCGGCGGCCGGCTCGGTGGTGGTGAGGACGCGGTCGAAGGGGCGCTCGTCGTGCAGCGGCTTCAGCGCGTCGAGGACTGCCTGGCCGTCGGCGATGGGGGCGTGCACGATGCGTTCGCAGTGCTCCGCCACGGCCACGTCGTAGGCGCCCTCCTCGTGGACGAGGACGACGTCGATGCCGAGTTCTCTCGCGCCCGTGACCGGTGCCGGCCTTCCGCCGACGACCGCTACGCGGTACTTGCCCATGACGTTCCCTCCGGTGGTGTGCGGTATGCGCGGGGTGTGGTGCGTTCGGTGTGTGGTGCGTGCCGGGCGTCAGGCGGCGTAGCAGCGGCGCAGCCAGCGGGCCCTCACGTGGGGGCGCGGGGTGAACGCCTTGCGGCGGTGCAGCACCCGGCGGTTGTCGAAGATCATGAAGTCGCCGGTCTCCAGGACCAGTTCGGCCGACGGCACGGTCGGCAGGACCGTGCACCACCGCTCCAGCGCCCGCTTGGCGGCGTCCGTGACACCGGCCGTCGTCCCGCGGTCGTAGCGCGCGCGGTGGCGGCCGTCCGGGCCGATCTCGAGGACCTCGGTCCGCACCAGCGGCCCGGTGGCCTCCCTGTCGTTGGAGTCGGGCGCGCCGATCTCGAACTCCGCGGCCGTCAGGCCGAGCCGGGTCTCCTCGTCGAGCCGTACGACGACGTCGTCGAGCGCCGCGATCTCCGTGGGCACCCGCTCCTCGTTGCGCACGGCGAAGAAGGTCAGGTACGGCGGTGTGTACAGCCGGGGGTCCGAGCCGGGCGGTCCGAACGGCTGGTGCGGGTTGTCGGTGTGCCAGAAGAACTCCGAGTCCGCACCCCAGGAGCTGGTCGTCCCGGAGGCCGCCGGATTGGGCACCACGTTGCGGACGAGCCGGCCGCCGTTCTCGTAGCGGACGGCGAACGGGGTGCACCCCAGGATCCGTATGAGACCCAGGTGGATCGCGTTGGTCACGGCGAGCTCGGTCTCGTCCCCGAAACCGCTCACCGGTGTGGGCGGGAACTCCTGCACCGGCAGGTTGGAGAGCAGCAGCGCGTGGGAGCCCGCCGCGGTGAACACCTGGATTCCCTGGAGGATGTCGCCGGGCAGGTGGCGCCGCAGGGCGTACGCGCCGATGCCGGCGAGTATGGCGTCGTCGAGGTCCGATTCCAGGCTGGTCTCCGAGACCCGTGCCGAGATCTCCTTGTCCAACAGGTCCCGGACGCCGTCCTCGACGCGATACCGGGCGAACTGGAGCAGGCTGGTCATCGATGTCTCCGTTCAGTCAGTTGCACGCCTTTGTGCGCCGCTCAGCGGACGGGCGGCGGGGCCGAAGGAATCCAGTACGTGTCCGTACTCCGGTTCCAGCGGCGGGCCAGGGGGTCTTTGACGAGCCGGCCGAGCAGGCCGGCGGGCGTCACGAGCAGGTAGTAGAGGATGAGGAGCAGGAAGGTGCGCATGGACGTTCCGTTCTCTCGGCGGACGGTGCGGGGCCGGGCCTGTCCGCCCGTGCGGGGCCGGGGCCCGGGGGCGCGACGACGGCGGGGCGGCGGGACTGCTTACGTCGCGGGGCCCGCTCGTCCGGCGCGGCTCCGCGGACGGGCAGCGGGATTCGTCAGAGAGGCCCTAGTCGAGCGGGATCTCGTCGCGCCAGTCGGACGCCTCCGTCCAGGAGGGCTGTGCGTGCTTCTCCAGCAGGAAGTTTCCGAGCGCCAGCATGTCGATGTCGGTGCGCATGAAGCAGGTGTAGGCGTCGTGCGGGGAGTTCACGATGGGCTCGCCGCGCACGTTGAAGGAGGTGTTGACCAGGACCGGGCAGCCCGTGCGGGCCTTGAAGGCGGTCAGCAGCCGGTGGTAGGCGGCGTTGCCGTGCTCCGTGACCGTCTGCACCCGCGCCGAGGAGTCGACGTGGGTGACGGCCGGGATGGTGGAGCGCCGCACCTTCAGCAGGTCGAGCCCAAAGGCGCCGCCGTCGTCGGCCTCCAGCCGCTGGGCGGCGGCGACCTGTGAGACCACCAGCATGTAGGGGCTCTCCTGCGGCAGGTCGAAGTAGTCCTTGGCGTCCGGTGCCAGCACCGCCGGCGCGAACGGGCGGAACGACTCCCGGAACTTGATCTTCAGGTTCATCGTCGACTGCATGTCCGGATTGCGCGGATCCCCGATGACGGACCGGGCGCCCAGCGCACGCGGCCCGAACTCCATGCGCCCCTGGAACCAGCCGACGATCTTCCCTTCGGCCAGCCCGTCCGCGACCGTCTCGGCCAGCGTGGTGCTGTCCAGCCGCCGGTGCGGGATGCCGTTGGACTCCAGGTACTCGGCGATCTCCTCGTCGCCGTAGGCCGGGCCCAGCAGCGCGCCGCTCATCGCGTCGCGGCCGGTGCGGGTGTGGTCGCGCCGCGCGCCGCGCTCCAGGGAGACGGCCTGGGCCGCGCCGAGCGCGCCCCCGGCGTCGCCGGCGGCGGGCTGGATCCACACCTCGTCGAAGATCCCGGCGTCGACGACCTTGCCGTTGGCCACGCAGTTGAGCGCGACGCCGCCGGCCATGCACAGTCTGGACTCACCGGTTCGTTCGCGCGCCGTCCTGGCCAGCCGGAGCACGACCTCCTCGGTCACCGCCTGCACCGAGGCCGCCAGGTCGAACTCCCGCTCGGTGAGCGGACTCTCCGGCATGCGCCGCGGTCCGCCGAAGAGCCTCTCGAAGCCGCGTCCGGTCATCACCTGGCCGCGCAGGTACTCGAAGTAGCGCATGTCCAGGCGGAAGGAGCCGTCGGGCTTGACGTCGATGAGCCGTTCGCGGATGAGGGAGGCGTAGCGCGGCCTGCCGTACGGCGCGAGGCCCATGAGCTTGTACTCGCCCGAGTCGACCTTGAAACCGCAGAAGTAGGTGAACGCCGAGTACAGCAGGCCGAGCGAGTGCGGGAACCGCAGCTCCGCCAGGGGCCGCAGTTCGGTGCCGCGGCCGTGCCACAGGGTGGTGGTGGCCCATTCTCCGACGCCGTCGATGCACAGGACGGCGGCGGACTCGTAGGGGCTGGGGAAGAAGGCCGACACGGCGTGCGACTCGTGGTGGCGGCGTACGGAGAGTTCGGGCACCCGGCCCCTGCCCAGCGCCGCGAGCCCGGCGCGCACGGTGTCCGCGGTGCGCAGCTTGCCCTCGCGGCCGAGCCAGGCGGGCAGGGTGTCGCGGAAGGAGGCGAAACCGGTGGGCGCGGCGCCGGCGAAGGTGGCCAGCACCCGGCGGAACTTCAGCCGCGGGTCCTCGTAGTAGGCGACGGCGGAGACGTCGTCCAGGCTCACGCCCTGCTCGTCCAGGCAGTACGCGATCGCGCGGGAGGGGAAGGAGGGATCGTGCCGCCGCCTGCTGAAACGTTCCTCCTGTGCCGCGGCGACCGGTACGCCGTCGGCGACCAGCGCGGCCGCGCTGTCGTGGTAGAAGGCGGATACTCCGATGATCAGGTCAGACATCGCCGTGTTCCTCCACCGGGATCGGGCCACACCCCTGTGTGGCCGGGCATGTGTACGTCGCCGCGCGCAAGGACCTCACCGCCGCCGCCCCGAGAGGCGGCCTCGGCGGGCCGCCAGGCGCGCGCCCACGCCACTCGGTGGATTCAGTGACCGGTAGCCCACCCGCACCCGCTCCCAGACGTCCGCCCGGTTGCCGGGCCCGGGCGCCTCGGGAAGCGCGGCCAGCAGGGTGTCCACAGCGTCGGCCGCCCAGGCGGAGTGCCCGGTCGCGACGTTGTCGATGGTGTTGTGGATGTCCACGAAGCGCGTGCTGAAGCCGTACTCCTTCAGGGCCAGCCGCGCCCTGCGGTACGTGCCGCCCACCCCCGACAGCTCCATCGCCAGGTTCAGTCCCAGCACCTCGGGCAGGAACGTCCGCGGGAAGCGCCCCACGCACAGCCAGTACACCGGCAGCTCGAACGACTCGTCCCGGAAGCCGGGCCACCGGGCGAACTCCGGCGAGGCCGTCGGCGGCAGTTCCACGTCCATCTCCCCGAGCACCTCGCGGTAGATGAGGGGATGGTTCAGACGCGGCTCGCCGTTGCCGAGCTCGTCCCAGTACGTCTCGAAGAGGGAGTGCCCGATGCCGGACGACGCCTGCTCGTAGTCGGTGAACCCCTGCAGCCAGCTGCCGTCGATCAGGGTCAGCGGCGCCGTCTGCACCGTGTCGTCGACGAGGGCCTCCCTGGACGGCAGCGGAACGGCCGCGTTCTCCTCGAACTCGGCGCCGTGGCGGTCGTGCTGGGCCTGCAGCCAGGGACGCAGCCCCTCGTGGCCCCAGCGCTCCGGCAGCGGCATGGTCCCGCGGTCCATGCCGTACCGGGAACGCGCCAGCCAGCCGGCCACGTACTCCATGGCCCAGGAGCGCAGTGCGGGGGTGTCGGTGCGGCGCATCAGCATGTGGTAGGCCTCGCGCGGGCCCGACGGCGCGCGGCCCTCGGAGCGCGGCCCCGCCCGCAGCGCGCCGGCCACGGCGGCCAGGGCGTCGCCGCCCGTCCCGGCCGCGCCGGGAGGAGCGCCGGAGGGAGCGTCCCCCGCGGACGCGCCGCGGGAGTCCGCGGACGGCCGCGCGGGCAGGGAGTCGATCCACCGCCGGACGACCTCCAGGTCCTCGGGCGAGAAGACCCGGAACATCGGCCCCCGCTCGCCCACCAGCCCCCGCACCAGCGAACTGGCCTCCGAACGCCCGGGCTTGACCAGCCTGCTGCGGGCCAGTGCGTCGAGCAGCGGCCCGGGATCGGTGCGGGACTCCGCCAGCCAGGCCGCCAGCGGCCTGCCCTCCAGCATGAACCGGTGGTGGTAGACGGCGCCCTCGCGCGACCGCATACGCATCAGCTCCGCCATGTCGAACGCGGGGTCCCCGGCCGCCACCAGTTCCGCATGGAGCGCGTCGGACCAGTCGCGCAGGACGGCCAGCGCCCAGCCGAAGCCCTCACGCACCGCGTCGGCGGCCCGGTCGCCCTCCTGCTCCAGCAGTTCCTCCACGGCGGCACGGCACTGCCCGGCCGGCGACGCCTCCTCCCGGCCCCGTCCCTCCGCCGGGTCGACGGCGGTCCAGTCCGTGCCCGTGGGCAGCTCCCTCCGGACCACCGCCAGGGCGGGCAGCAGCCCGACCGACCGCAGGCACAGGTCGGCCCCCAGGATCTCGCCCCGGAAGTCGTCCGGCCGCCGGCTCATCGCCAGGAGCAGCGCCGGGAGACGGAACGCCCCCTCCGCGATGCGCCGGTCACCGGTGATCCGCGCGACCGGCACCGCGTTCTCCGCCAGCCGCAGCCGGCGCAGCAGCCCCAGATAGGCACTGCCCCGGGAGGCGTCCGGGTGGCCCACACCCACGTCGGAGGCGTACAGGGCGAGGATCCTGAGCACCACCGGGCTCTCCGCGTTCCCCGGGGCGCTCAGCCACTGCAGCCACGCGCCGGAGACCAGGGACAGCGGGGCGCAGCCGAGGACGGCCCGGCGGACGAGCACCTCGCGGTACCCCTCCGGGGGACCTCCCCCCGGCTTCCGGTCCTCCCCGGACCTCCGCGCCTCCCCGTCCCCGGGGCCGGGAAGGGCCAGGTACCGCTCGCGCTCACCGGCCGCCCAGGCGGCGGCCCGCCGGACGAGCGCGTCGAGCGAGGCGTCCTCCCCGCGGCGGGCGTGGCGGCGCAGCTCGGTGCGGACCTCCTCGACGAACCCGCCCTCGGGGACGGACGCCTCCGGATCGGCGGCGTACGCGTACACCGCCCGCGCGGAACCACCGCCTCGCGGCGGCCCGGGCGGCCCGCCCGTCCGCTGCCGCGCGGACGGCGTCGCCGAGGCGGTTGCCTCTTGGGCTTGCATCGTTCCCCTCTCCTCTACGTGATCGAGCTCCCGGCCGTGCGGAGCACGTCCGGCCGTCCGGTCAGAACATGGGGTAGATGGATGCGTCGTTCTTGGTCTTCCGCTTGCGCCTGAACAGCTTCGCGACGATCCTTCGCACGAACGACATGGCTGGATGCCCTCTCTCGGATGCGTGTGGTGCTGTCTGGTGGGCGGGGACGCTAGGAAAGGCCGAGGGAGTCGGCGAGCAGGCCGGACACGACCTCCGTACCGTGGTCGGTGAAGTGCGCGCGGTCCACGTACAGCCAGTCCCGCTCCGTCACCGATCCGGCGATCACCGGGCTGATGTCGAGGAAGCGCACGCCCTGCGCCTCGCATGCCGTGCGGAGCGCCTCGGCGTACTTCCGGCCCGTCTCCATCGTGGCGATGTCGCCGTACAGCTCCCAGAAGTTGGAGATCTCGTCCAACTCCCCGAAGACCGCCCTCTCCTCGGGCGAGGGGGACTCCCGCACCCAGGTGGCGAGCGGCTGCAGCACGTAGGTGACGCGCGCGCCGGTCGGCTCCGCCAGCAGACGCAGGGAGGCGAGGTGCCGTGCGGTCAGCTCCACCGCGTAGGCGATGCGCTCACCGAGCGGGGGCACCACGTGCTCCTCGTGCTCCTCGGCCCCGGCCGCTGCCGAGCGGCGCCCGAATCCCCGCTTCGGCTTGCGGTGCCTGGCCCGCAGGTCCTCCATCTGCTCGAAGTACTCGCCGCAGTTGAAGAACGCCCCGTGCTCCCCACGCTGCCACTGCGGAAGCCTGCTGAGCGCAAGGTCGTTGAGGCCCGAGAAGACGACGATCTCCTCCAGCTCCGGAAGCAGGTGCCGGTGCATCAGGAAGAGCAGCAGCTCCTGCATCGAGTTGTGGCTGCGCCCGGCGAAGTTGAGCCACGGGACCGATGGCGCGTACTTGGACCACAGACGCGACGCCATCGTCGCGGCGTCGCTGGTGGCGCCGATCCCGAACGGGGTGGAACTGCCGGCCAGCAGCCGCACCGGCCCCTTCGGCGGTTTCTCCACGGAGCCCTGCTCGGTGGCTCCGCAGGAAATCCGGAATCCCAGCCGGTCGGTGTTCACCGTCTCGGAACGGTATCCGGCCCGATGGAAATACATCAGGTAGGGCAGATAGCGGGTCTCCGCGCGGTCGTCGAAGTCGTCGTACCGCAGCATCTGCGGCGTCAGGAGTTCACGCTGGGAGCTCAAGACTGGGACACTCCTCGGTTGGATGGGCCTCGGTTGGATTGACCTTGCCGAACCGCCTCCGGCCGGCGGGGTTCGCCGCACCCGGGGCCTCCGGAGCGGCCGGGGGCGTGGACGGGGGCGGCGGCACGGCGCGGCGGGCGCGCGGACCTGTGCCGACCTGTGCGGGCCGCTCCACCGCGGCCCGGCCGCACCGCCACCGTCCCCCGGGTCACCGCGCAGCGCCGCGGGCAGCCGGGTCGCGCGCCTCGCGGAGAAGCGGTCCGCGGTGGACCCTGTGCTGCGCCGCCTGGGCGAGGGGGCGCACCACGAGGTGGTCCACGTTCACGTGCTGGGGCAGGCCGACCGCCAGCGCGACGCACTCGGCGACGTCGTCCGCCGTCAGCGGACGGTCGACGCCCTCGTACACGGCGGCCGCCTTCTCCCTGTCGCCGCGCAGGCGGTTGAGGGCGAACTCCTCGGTCCTCACCATCCCGGGGGCCACCTCGACGACCCGGACCGGCTCACCGCACAGCTCCAGCCGCAAGGTCTCGCTGAGCGCGTGTTCGGCGTGCTTGGCCGCGCTGTACCCGCCGCCGCCCTCGTAGACGGTGAAGGCCGCGGTGGATGTGACGGTCACGACGGTGCCCCCCGCCCCCTGCCTCAGCAGCGGCAGCAGCTCCTGCGTCATCCGCAGCGTGCCCAGCACGTTGACGGCGAACATCCGCTCCCAGTCGTCCACCGAACCGGCCTCCACACTGTCCGCCCCCAGGGCGCCGCCGGCGTTGTTGACCAGGACGTCGCAGGACTCCAGCTCGCCGGCGAACCGCCGGACGGCTTCGGCGTCCGTGATGTCCACCGGGCGGGCCCGCGCACCCGTCTCCTCCGCCAACCGGCGAAGCCGGTCCGCGCGCCGGGCGACGGCCACCACGTCGAAACCGTCCTTCGCCAGGCGGCGTACGGTCGCCGCCCCGATCCCGCTGCTCGCCCCGGTCACCACCGCTGTGCCGGCCACCGGACACCACCACCTCTCCGTTACCTGCGCGCTCCGCCGCGCGGACGACCACGCGGAGTCCGCGCAGGGGCGACCACGGCCCGTGCGGCGAATCCACCCGTGTCTGCGATGCCGGCCATCGACGGCAGTCGCGGAATGCGCTTCCTGTGTGCCACCACGGCTTTCCGCACGTCCTTCCGCGCCCTTGGAGCATCTCCGGACAGCGGCACCGGCTGAAGGGGACGGCGTGGTCGGGAACACGCAGTGCGGATTCCCGAAGAACGGACACAGGGAGCGAGCGCGAACAAAAGCCGCACCTCCTCGGACTCCGCCGGCGGGCCGGGACCGGGGGCCCGCCCCCGACCGGGCCGGGACCGGACCGGAGCCGGGGAGGCGGCCCGGGCGCCGCCGCTCCACCCCTCACCATCCGTTAGACTGTCCCCGGCACCTCTGCCGCCACGGGGAGAGGACCGGGGACCCACACCACGGGGACTCCGTCCACCCGCGGTCGGCGGCAGGCACCGACTGCGTGCAGCGGTCCCGGCGGGGTTTCCCGCGGGGATCCCAACGCACCCCGCCTTCGTAGCTCAGGGGATAGAGCACCGCTCTCCTAAAGCGGGTGTCGCAGGTTCGAATCCTGCCGGGGGCACGGGCCGGAGGGTCGGCCCGGGAGGTTTGCCTCCCGGGCCGACCCTCCGTCGTGTTCGAGGCCGCGCCGCATGCGCGCTGCACATTCCTGACCGAGGGCTCGGAACAGCTCACCCTCCAGGAAGCCGCCGCGGAGGCGGGGCTGGGGAACGCCAAAGCGGCCGGAGGTCAGTGGAGAACGCGCGCCGCCCCGCGTCCGGCGTCAACAGAGTGAATCGTGACCCCGGGGACCACTACAGCTTCTCCTCCCACGGGTTGACCACCAGGGCCCCGGTCCGGGCCATGTGCTTGATGTTGCGGGTAGCTACGGTCCAGCCGTTGGCCAGGGCGGTGGCGGCGATCAGGGCGTCCGGTGGGTCGATGCCCGCACCGGCGGCCTTGAGTGTCTTGTGGATCGTGAGGTAGGCGGCTGCTTCCGGCCCGCCGATCGACGCGATGCGGTCGTGGTATTCGTGCCGTACCGCGGCGAGCGCTCGGGCGTAGCGGGCCTGTCGTACGGGATCAGGGGTGGCGGCCACCCCTGCCTCGATCTCGGCAACGGTGATCACGCTCAGAAAGCGGTTGGGCCTGGCCGTGGACCGGAACCAGGTCATGACGCGTGGGTCCGGCCTCGCCCGGGTGGTGAGTTCGGCTACGACGTTGGTGTCGAGCAGGTAGATCACTCGGTGTCCGTCTGTTCGTCGTAGGAGCGGGCGCCGAAGTCCAGCCCCTCGAAGGGGGCGGAGAGCAGGAATTCCTCGAAGCCGTCGTTGCTCAGCGTCACCCAGCGGTGGAGCATCTCGGGCAGCGCCTCGATCTCCGTGTCGGTGAGTTCCGTGTCGAAGTGCCGACGCTGGTCCTCGGGCAGGGACTCCCGGATGTCACGGATGGTCCGCAGCGGATGCGACGACTGGGACGGCGGGTGGGGCCCACCGCTGGGAGCTGTGGTCATCGGCATCCCCTCCGCGCTGGTCGGGTGGCGTAGCGCTGTCGACCCCAGGCTACGGGTTTCCGCCCGCCCGCTCACAGCTTTGCGACCGGAGCGGGCATCCGCCCGGGTTCGGGACTCCGCCTTCGACGGGGTGGTCGCCCGGAACGGATTGCACACACGAGGCCGGGAACCCCTGCGAACACGTGAGAACCACGGAGGGGAGTTCCCCGGTCCAGAGGCCCTGTGGGCGACGTTTCCGCAGGTCACATCCTCGCCGCGAGGAAACTCCTAAAGCGGGTGTCGCAGGTTCGAATCCTGCCGGGGGCACAAGCGCAAAGGGCACCTGCTCAGTCGAGCAGGTGCCCTTCGGCATCCACTGCTGGCATCAGCGGCCGCGGCCGGCAGACCCCGGAGTCGACGGATCAGAACGGCTCGAAGCTCGGCTCGACCGGGCCGATCTCGCCGTCCGCCGCCAGTTCCTCCAGGTCCTCCGGATCCAGGAACTCCAGGGCCTCGGGCTCGATCCCGTGATGACGGTCCAGGCTGCGCAGGCTGTCGACGAAGGACAGCACGAAGCTCGTGAACGAGCCGTCGAAGGTCTCGCAGCCGACCTCGTGCGCCATGGTGACGACCTTCCACCGGTCGGGGTCGGTGTCGCAGGGGAGGAAGAAGTGCTCGTCGCCGCTGTGGTCGTAGCCCCAGGAGATCAGGCCACCGGACGCGGGGTGGAAGGGGTGGGGGTAGTGCTCAAGACCGCTGCTGTCGGCCAGCGCCTTCCGACGCCGCTCGGTGAACGTCCGATGGACCTCGCGCATGCGCGGCAGCAGCGGCCTGGGACCGCGAGGGTGGAAGACGACGAGTTCGCCGGATATCACTCCGGTGCCGTACGCACCCATGAAGGCCTTGAAGTCGCCGGGCAGCGGGCTGCCGACGTACTGCTCCCCTCGCTCCAGTCCGCCTTCTCCGGCCTGCGGGCAGGCTCGCCCAGGAGGGCCCGCAACTCACCCGACGTCGTCATGCACTGCTCCAGACCGGCCGACGGGGATCGAAGCACCAACCCAGCCCCGTGACGGTCTTCCGTTGGGGCTGCCGTCCAGGGTCTTTGCCAGGCGTCCAGCGGCGGGAGAGTGGGCACGCCTCGCCGTCCGGCTCGAAGCGCGTCCCACGCGTTTGAATCCTGCCGGGGCACGGGGAGACGGGCCGGACCGTGATCGGTACAGGCCGTTTTTGACGCCGGGGTTACGCGGCGGCCGCCTTCAGGTTCGACTCGGAGGGGAAGGCGTACGGAGCCTGCTACTCGCGGCGGGCTGATGCCCTGGATGATCCGACCTTCGGTGATCGCGCTGTCCGCGACGGCGCATTCGCCGCTGTCCGGTCCCATCAGGCCATCGAAACCCACCCCTGTCACCGCGCACAAGGATTTTGTTCCCGCGCCGTGGCGCGCGACGGAGCCGGGCCTACGGCCGGACGGTTCCGTGGTCCGCGTCGAAGGTGTCGCCGGTCAGTTTCGTCTTGGCGAAGCTGATCAGCGAGGACACCTTGCCGCCGGGGGTGTCCCAGTACTCGGCGCGCTCCACGTCGACCCGGAGGAGTACCGCGTCCGGGTTCTCGGGACCGCCGGGCAGCCATGCCTCGGCGAAGGTGTTCCACAGTTCCCCGAGCTTGGCGCGGTCGTCGACCACCTGCGCGCGTCCGGTCATCGCCACCCAGGAGTCCCGGGAGGAGAAGGTGAGGGAGACTCGCGGGTCCGTCCCGATGTCGCGGACGTGGCGGGTGTCCCGGGCGGTGATGAACCACAGCTCGGCGCCGGGGTCGACCTCCTGGCGCGCCATGGGGAAGCCGTGCGGGCCGTCCGGGCCGTAGGTGGTCATCATCGCGATGGGCATGTCCCGCATCAGCTCGACCAGCTTCTTCCGCTCATCGGACATGGGCGCCTCTCCGTACGTCGTCGGGGCCGGACAGGGCCCCTCCCGCAGTACCCGGATCGGCGCATCCGACACGGCCGCCGGCCGCTCTCCCCCGCCGGGGAGCGGGCCCCACCGTGCACGCCGGAACCACGACCGCGCGGAATGCGTCCCCGGCGGTGGTCGTGGCGCCACCCGCCGCGCCGCACTCCGGGGCACGCGGTCAGGGGCGCGGCTCGCCGTACCAGCGCCAGGTGGCCGGGCGGGGGCGGCCGGGCAGGTCGGCGCGGCCGGTGCACCACAGCAGGACGGGCCAGGGGTCTGTGGGTACGTCCGGGCCGGCGGGGGCGTCGGGGAAGAGGCGCGCCAGGGCGCGTGCGCACGGGCCGGGCGGCGGCTCCCAGGGGAGCCCGAGCCCCTGGGCCACGTCATGGGTGTGCACCAGGGTCTCCACGACGCCCATGGCGGCGAAGCCCTCCGGATCCGAGGCCCCGTACACATGGTGGGCCCGGACGTGCGGGGGCGTGGTGCGCACCATGGCGGTCAGCAGCGCGCCGCAGGCCTCCAGCACCTGGAGCAGCCCGTCCGGGCCGGCCGCACGGTCGGTGTGGACGGCGTTGGCCGGTCCACCGGGCCTGCGGCTCTCCCAGGCGAAGGGGACGTCGGTCGCCGGCGGGGGCCTGCGCGGGCCCAGCTGGACGGCGTACGCGAAGAGGTCGTCGGCGAGGTGCTCGACGGTCTCCCAGCAGTCCCACTCCAGGGTTCCGGCCATGCGTCCCCAGCCGTCCGCGGGTGCCGGGCGGAGGGCTTCCACGGCCCGGTGCACGGTGAGCTGGAGGTCGTCGGCGGTGACGGGGGACGGGGCGGGGCGGGAGGGGCCGGGTTCGGCGGGCGGTGGCATGGCGGGCACCGTACAGCGGCCGGAGGGGACCGCCCCAGCGGACAACGCGGCCGTACGGCAGGCCCGTCGGCGGGTGGACGTCCCCGCCCCGCGCCGGGCGGGGCGGGGACGTCCACCCCCGGGGGGTCAGCTGTTGGCCGTGTCCCGGACCTGGCCGTAGACCGTGGCGTCGCTCAGCAGCCCGGAGTGCGACAGACAGGCGGTCCTGGTGTTGACCGCGCCCGACAGGGCGACGCTGCTGTCGGGGTTGATGACGGTGTCGCAGGGCGACCACCAGGTGGCGTAGCGCGCCGAACCGGGTGTCTCGTCACCGGAGTTGAGGGAGTTCAGGAAGTTCGACCCGATGCGCATCTCGGTGCAGGAGGTCTGGAAGCACCAGTTGGCCGTGTCGGTGCCGTGGTTGGGGCCGCCGAGGGAGACCCAGGCGTCGATCTTCGCCGCGCCGCCGAGGTTCTTGGCGTAGTAGCGCGAGGAGAGGCCGCCCATGGAGTGGGTGATCACATCGACCTTGCTCGCCCCGGTGGCGGCGAGCAGGCGGTCCACCTCGGTGGCGAGCTGCTGGGCGGTGGTGGCGTTGGACTGGCCGGTGTTGTACGTCCACTGCTTCAGGTGACTGGTGGGCCAGCCGTCGGCGCGGAAGCGGTCGGCCATGGTGTTCCACGTGGATCCGCTGCTGTTCCAGCCGTGGACGAAGAGGATCGGGTTGCTGCCGGGGCCGTAGGCGGAGGGGGACGCCTCGGCCGCCGCGGCCGGGGCCTGGAGGGTGAGTGCGAGCACGGATGCGGCGGTTGCCGCGACGGCCAGTGACTTCTTCTTCACTTCGACCTCAAGTGGGTGCGGGGGGAAAGGGGTTGAAGAGCGGTTGCACCGTGGGGGGGATCGCAGGCTACTGGCCGGTCACCGGCGCCGGGCAAGACCCGTGCACGCCTTATCTGTCGCGTACACGACTTCTCTACGACTGCTCGCCCGCCGGCCCGACGGCCCTCCTCCGCGCACGCAGTACGCGCAGCACATGACCGGGCGACATCAGCCGGGCGGGCGGCTGGAGCATGTGGGCCACCGACAGGAACGTCCGGCCCAGTACGGGGTCGGCGGAGGCCGCCGCGCGGTAGCGGGTGAGGTACCGGTCAAGCAGCCCGTCGGCCGGGCCGCGCCTCCCCTCCGCCTCGGGGAAGCGCAGGTCGCCGCCGGCGGCCAGCAGCCACGGGGTGCCGACGACCTCGGCGGCGGCGCGGAAGAAGCGCCGGGGCAGCCCGTCGGCGTCCCGGCCCGGGCCCCGCTCCCGGCCCCGCTCCCGGGCGAGGAGTGCGCGCAGCACGATCGCCTGCTGGGCCGCCGCCGTCATGCCCTGGCCGTAGGTGGGGTTGAAGCTGCACAGGGCGTCGCCGGTGACGAGGAAGGCGCCGAGGTGGCGGTCCAGCTTCTCGTAGTGGTGACGCACGCTGGCCGGATAGCGCATCCTCACCGGCTCGTTCAGCGGCTCGGCCGTGCGCAGCACCTCGGCCACGTCCGGCCCGGGCAGGGACTCGGCGTAGGCCAGCATGCCCGCCTCGTCGGCCGGGGGCTCCTCGCCCAGCAGGCCGAAGAGGACGACCGCGAACCGGTCCTTCCGTTCCGAGACGATGGCCCCGCCGCGCGGCATCCCGGGGAAGGGCACCAGCGCGACGCCGCTGCGGCCGCCGATGTGGTGGGGTTCGCGCCGGAAGTGGCGGGTGACGTAGACGACGTCGGCGCGCACCCGCGTCTGCCGGGGCCTGGGGTATCCGAGCTCCTCCAGCCAGACCGGGGCCCGCGAGCCCCGGCCCGAGGCGTCCACGACCAGATCGGCGGGGATCGTCTCCTCCCCCGCGCCGTCGTCCTTCCCGGCGCCGGCCTCCCCCCTGCCGCCGGCGAGCGGGCGCACCCGGACCGCGGTGACCCGGCCGCGGTCGGGCGTGGTGACCGGGCCCAGCACCTCCGTCCCCTCCCTGATCGAGACGCCGGGGAGCGCCGCGACGCGCGCGCGTACGTGGTGCTCCACCCGGGGCCGGCTCGCGCCGTACGAGATCACCCCCGAGGGTGCCGGGCGCAGGAGGTGGCCGTCGAGGTACCAGTGGGCCTCGCCCTGGGTGTCCGCGCGGGTGGCCCCCGCCGCGAGCAGTTCCTCCAGGAAGCCGGGGAACAGCTCCTCCAGCGCCTGCGCGCCGCGGGCGAGCAGTACGTGGAGCTGCCGGCTCTGCGGTACGCCGCGGCGCGGGGCCGGGTCGGCGGGGAGCGTGTCCCGGTCGAGCACCGTCACCCGCTCGTAGGCGTCGGCGAGCGCGCGGGCCGCCGTCAGGCCCGCGAGGCCGGCGCCGATCACCACGGCGTGGGACCGGTCCGCCGCCCTGGCGGGTCGGGGGGTGGGGGCCATGGGACAACTCCGTTCCGTGCGGGGCTGGTTCGGCCCCTGGGGCGTCGGGCGCGATGCGGATACGAGGGTAACGACTCCCTGTGCGCGGGCCGTTCCCTTCCGTACCCGGACCCGCCCAACCCCGCCCGCGCGGTCGGCGTGATCGCGGTGCGAATGCGGCGCGGGCGGGTATGGGGCGGGCGGCCGGAGCGCTCAGCCTCCGGTGAGCTGCCAGGCGCCGAGGGCCAGTCCGCCCACCGCGGCCAGGGCGGTGATGCTCGCCAGCGGCCACCGGGAGCGCTCCAGCGCGTCCAGGCGCGCCTCGTGATCGGCCAGTTGCCTGTCGTTCTGGTCGCTGCGCTGGACCATCAGCGCGAGCGCTCCGTCCACCCGGGCGAAGCCCGCCTCGACCGTGCCGCGCAGCCGCTCCAGTTCCACGGCGACGGCGACGGGGCTGTTCGGTTCGGTGTCCGTCATGCGCGCTCCCCTCCGCCGTCCGCCGCCAAAGGCCCCTCGGGGGAGGTGCGCAGCCAGGCCGGCAGCAGGGCCTGCACCCCGGGCACGGCCATCAGCCGCGCGAGCCCGCCGGCCGCGGCCAGGGCTCCCGCCACCCAGGGCAGCGTGCGCGGGATCCCGGCCGCGTCCACGGCGGCGGGGAGGACGACGGCCAGTCCCACGGCGGTCTGCACGATCGTGCGCAGGGCGCGTTTGGCCTCCTGTGACATGGTGTTTCCTTTCTTGCGCGTCCTCCGCGACCCCGCACGGGGAAGTCCATACGGGGTCGCGGGGCGGGGTCGCGGGGCGGTGTCGGTGACCGCGGCGGCAGCGGTGACCGCTGCGGTGCGTTCAGGACACCCGGGGGACCCGCAGCGCCCGCCACGAGGTCTCCCCCGGCCAGCCGTCGGCGTCGGCGCCGGTGAACCCGAGCCTGCGCTGCCATGCGGCGTACGAGCGCCGGTCCGCGTCCGTCCACTGCGGCCCGGGGCCGACCGCGTACTCCGAGCAGCCCTCGGCCACCAGGCGCCGCCCCATCGCGGTGACGATCGGCGAGCGGGGCCGGGTGCGGAACCACCGCGCCCCCGGGAACGGCTGGTGGGCGGGCGGGGAGGCGGGGGCACGGTCCGCCGCGCCGCCTCCGGCGGACGGGGCCGCGGCCAGGAGGCGGGCGATGCGCGAGCGCATCCGGTCCATGGAGAAGCCGCGGGGGTCGATCTTGGTGCGGGTCCACTCCCTGTGGGCGATCACGGAGCGCTCGTTCCAGCCGTGGGCGCGGCACAGGGCGGCCGCGGCCCGGGCGATGGCCTCCAGTTGCTCCTCGGGCCACGGGTCCTTCCCGTCGCCGAGGTTGACCGCCTCGAAGCCGTAGAAGCGGGCGTTGCCGTCGGTGTCGTCGCCGAGCGGGCGCGGGGTGGCGGTCTCGGCGATGACGGAGCGCAGGACGCGTCCGTCGCCGAGCCCGGCGTGGTTGGCGCGGCCGGCGCCCACCAGATGGACGGTGCCCGCCTTGTCGATCACGCCGTGGCACAGCGGGCCGGGCAGGCCGGCGTAGCCGTCGTAGCACAGGTCGACGGTGGCGGCGGTGCCGCGGGTGACGGTGTGGTGGATCATCACTCCGTTCACCGGGCCCCAGGCGCCCTTGTGGTTTCGGTGGTGGCGCCGCCAGTCGCGGTGCTCGGCGGTGTGCAGGCCCTCGTCGCGCAGTGCGGCGAGGAGCCGGCCGGGGGTCAGGGGTACTGCCATGGGTGCCTCCGGTACGGAGAGGAGCCCCGCGCCGGGCGGCGCGGGGCTCGAGCGGACGGTCGGGACGGACGGCAGGGGGGGAGTGCTCAGGACAGGGCCGCCCAGATCGCGTTGGAGTCGGCGACCACGCTGGTCGGGTTGAAGGAGGCCGGCAGCGAGGTCTGCCCGGTGCTCGACAGCCGCCCGTGCCGGATGAACGCGCCGGGCATCCGGGCGCTGCCGGCCGGGGCGTTGCCGATGCTGGCGCCGCGGGCGAAGGCCGGCCCGTTGTTCTTGTCGGCCGGGCCGTTGACCAGCAGGGCGATCCAGTAGTTGCCGGGCTGGGCGGCGTAGGGGGCGCCGAGCGGGATGACGATCGTGCGCCCCTCATTGGCCGGGATCACCTGGGACAGTGGCGCGGTGACCCCCACCCGCTGCCCGGCTCCGGTGTACAGGCCGGCCCAGGAGTTGGCGCCGAGCGTGCCGCCGACGTATCCGGGTGTGTAGAACACCACGTTGGAGACGGTGTGCGGGGCGTGCAGCGGGATGCCGATGAGGTACAGCCAGCCGTTGATGCAGTACTGGGCCGAGGTCGCCGCGGTGGCGGCCGGGTCGAAGGACCAGCCGGCGAAGCCCATGGCGGCCGGCGACCAGGTGCCGGCCGCCGAGACCGCGTCGACGTAGGAGCGGCGGGCGAGCTGGTCGCCGGTGGCCGGGTCGGCGGGGACCGACGGCGGGACGGTGAACGTCTTGGCGCCGCCGACCGTCTGGCCACCGTCCAGCAGGACGGCCCGGCCGGCGGGTACGGCCGAGACGTCGCCCGCGCTCAGCTCGACCGTGCCGGTGCGGCCGTTGACGGAGAGCACCGGCGCGTCGCCGGCGGCCAGGTAGCGCCCGTCGGCGGTGGCCTGGTCCAGCGCTCCGACGTCGGCGGCCGTCAGCACCACCTCGCCGGTCTGCCCGTTGACGGAGGCGACCGCGCCGCCGGTGCCGGCCGGAAGCTGCCCGGCGGGCACCAGCCCCTGGTCGTCCAGCGTGGCGACGCCGCCGGGGGCGCCCGCGAAGGCGGCCGGCACGGCGGCCACGTCGGCGGCGTCCAGGACGATGTCGGCCTCGGTGCGGCCGTTGACCGACCGTACGGCGCCCGGCTCTCCGGGCGGACCGGCCGGTCCCGGTTCCCCGGGCGGGCCGGCCGGGCCGGGGACGGCGACGTAGTCGGGGGCGGCGGGGTCCACCGGGGCGACGTCGGCCAGGTCCACCTGCTGTTCGGCGGCGGGCAGCACGATCCGGTAGCTGCGCTTGCGGCCCACTCCGGAGAGTTGTTCGGTGACGGTGTAGGCCCACCGGACCGGGTTCCAGCCCTCGGCGTCGGTGGCGGGCAGGACGGTGCTGATGCGGCCCTCGGCGTCCAGGGGGGCCACGGTCGGCCCGCCGAGGATGACGTCGGTGGCGGCGTGGGTGAGCAGTGCGGGCGGCCGGAACTCGACGGTGCCGGTCATCGGCCGCCCGTCGGGGGTCAGGTACCGCGCGGTGACGGTGACGACGGGTATGGACTCGGGCAGCATGCGGATGCCTCCTTGCTTGTCGTTGCGGAATGCGGCGCGGGTACGGCGGACGCGGCGGCCGGTCAGGACTGCACGCCGTACAGGGCCAGCGGGCGGCAGCGCACGGTGCCCCCGGCCGCCCCCGCCCTGGCCTGCACCTCGAAGGTGACCGTCGCGCCGTAGTCGGCGCCCAGCACCTCGGTGAACTCCAGTCCGTCCGGCCCGCCCGCCGGGCCCACCTGCTCGCCGTCGCACAGCAGCCGCACCTCGGCGCCCTCGGGTCCCTCCGCCGCGATGCGGCAGTGCAGCCTGGGGTGCTGGACGATGCCGGGGCCGCGGAAGAGGGTCGTCCAGGAGGTCGCCGCGGTGGACTCCCAGCGGCTGACCGCCACCGGCGCGGGCAGCGGGTAGGGCACGTAGGGGCGGGCCAGCCCGCGGCGCCGGGCGTCGTCGGCGACGACCACGTTGCCCTTGCGGTCGAGGATCTGCACCGGCTGGTCGGGCAGGGTGTCCGGGCTGCCGGTCCACACCGTCAGCGCCAGGGAGCCGTCGTCGCGGCGCACCACCAGGCCCTGCTGCGGCTCGCCGCCGGCGCGGTCCGGCTGGACGCGGCCGAGGTAGAGCAGGTCCTCGCCGCCGGGGGTGCGCACCCGCAGCCGGCCGCCGTCGCCGATGACGACGTCGCCGCCGCTGATGCGGTTCATCGGCGGGCTGCTGTTGGCGCTGCCCATCAGGTCCCGCACCTGCCTCTCCAGCTCGCGCAGCCGGTCCAGCAGGTCGGTGGGGATGATCGCCACCGGTCAGGCTCCTTCCAGATAGAGGGTCGCGGTCTCGGGCCCGGTGCGCTGCGGCGGGGTGACGGCCAGCCCGACGATCCGGTACCGGCCGTCGGCCCCCTCCGGGTGCCACAGGTCCCGGATGCGCAGCCGCAGCCGGGCACCCAGCAGGGCCGGGGAGATCCGTCCGTTCATCAGCACGGTGATCTGCGGGATGGTCTCCGGGCGGCGGTGCCGGGCCAGTTCGGCGCGGGCCAGGGAGTCCAGCACGGCCTGGTCGCGTACGGAGGTGTGGTCGGAGCTGGACTCCAGCCGCGGCCAGCCGCCCGCGATGTCGTCGGCGTCCACCCGCCGCGCGGTCAGCGGCACGGACTCCTGGGACTGGTCGGAGTTGTCCGACTCCCCTCTGGCCACCCATACGTTGGCCTGCACGGTGGCGTCCGAGGGCAGGCTGTAGGTGAGCACCGCGCCGGGGTGGTCCAGCACGATGTCGGCGTGCCCGGTGTGGATCCTGGGGTGGCCGAGCTGGAGCCGTTTGACGCGGCGTCCCTGTGCGTCGCGGTGGCAGTGCACGCGCCACTCGAAGCCGTCGTCCAGCCTGGCCAGCTTGTCGATCAGCTCCCGCACCCGGGCCAGGTCGGTGTGGGCGTGGGCGAAGTCCCGCCGCACCCCGGAGGTCTCGCTTCCGTACCGCAGGCCGATGTCGCCGCCCGGCTGCGCCTGTACGTGGTCGACGAGCGCGCGCACGATGTCGAACTGGTCGGTGGCCGTGCCCACCACGTCGCCGGAGAGGATGCGGTGGTCGAGGTAGGAGTCGAAGGTGGCGGCCTGGAACTCGGCCTTCATCCGGCCCTGTTCGTCGGACTGCGGGGTGCACGTCCACAGCACGCCGCCCCACCGCACGTCCCCGTCGCGTTCCAGCCAGACCGCGGTGCGGCCGGGCCGGAGCGCGGCGCGGGCCCGGCGGGCGAGCGCCTCGTCCGGCAGCGGGACGGTGGCGGTGAGCGAGCCGGGCTTGCCGATGTAGTCGTCGTACTTCGCCTCGGTCAGCGGCAGTACGTCCACCACGCGGTCGGTGCGCAGGTCGCAGAAGACGGCGCGGTGGACGGCGGTGCGCCCGCTCACTCGGCCGGCTCCGCGGACTCGTAGACCAGCGTTCCGGCGATCTGCATGTAGGAGCCGGAGGACCAGTTCCACGGCGTGACCGCGTCCACCAGGCCGCTGTGGGCGGCCGCGGTGCCGTCGACGTCCCCCGAGGAGACCTCCAGCTCCAGGTGGTCGGCGGTGGTCAGGCGGATCCGGGCGATGCGCCGCGCCCGGGAGCCGTTCTGCAGCCCGGCGAAGCCGACCGCCTGGCTGGCCCCGGACGCCCGGACGGGCAGCGAGAAGCGCCAGTTGTCGCCCGTCCCCCCGGTGCCGAAGACGGTGGTGGAGCCGAAGTAGACGTTGAAGGAGGCGTGCACCAGGGTGCCGGTGTGCACGTAGCGGCACTCGACGGTGGCGTTGCCGAACGAGGGGGTGCCCGCGCCGGTGTTGGTGGTCCAGCGCGGTGTCCACTCCTGCCACCTGGGGGTGGGCGGGTAGGGCTGCCAGGCGGTGCCGTCCCAGCGCTGGAGGCCGCCGGCGCCCACGTCCCGGTACTGGCCGGGGTAGCTGCCGGGGATGTCCCGGGGCCAGTCCTCCGGCACGATGCCGCCGACGGCGACGGTGGCGCGGCGCAGGTCGCTGACGGCCGAGTTCCAGTCGATGCCGCCGGTGCCCTCCGAGGCGCCCGCGGGCACCAGGACGGCGGCCAGGGCGAGTGCGGCGCGCGGGGTGGCGGGGGCCTGGGGGGTGGCGGCCGGGGTGCCCTGGACGATCTCCACGGCCGCCTCGGTGCGGCCCGAGGAGGTGTCCTGGGTCTCGTCGTACACCCGCAGCACCACCAGGTCGATCCGGGGGTTGTCGGGGTCGCCGTCGGCGAAGGTGACCGGGGTGTACTCGGTGAGGGCGACGGGGTAGGCGCCGGCGGACTCGTCGCCCTGGACGACGGCTCGGCCGGAGGCGACCGTGGCGGTCATGCCGGCGGACTGGCCGTAGACGTAGAGCCCGGACAGCGCCCACGCGCCGTCCGGGGAGCCGGGGATCACACCGTCGCGCGAGGCGAGCTGTCCGGCCGGGGTCATGGTGCCGGTCGGGGCCAGGCGGGTGTCGGCGCGGGACTGGCCGGCGCCGTCCTCGGTGCGGTTGAGCAGCCATGCGGTGCGCACGGGCATGGGGATTCCTCCTGTGGATCGTGCGGATCGTGGTGGGTCGTCGTGGTGCGGGCGCGGCGGCGGGCCGCC
The DNA here is from genome assembly GCF_054072955.1 of Streptomyces sp. SS8. Taxonomy (NCBI): domain Bacteria; kingdom Bacillati; phylum Actinomycetota; class Actinomycetes; order Kitasatosporales; family Streptomycetaceae; genus Streptomyces; species Streptomyces sp. SS8. Next base: position 26,349 of record NZ_JBSVCZ010000035.1, on the reverse strand, counting down.
GGTCACGGGTCGCCGGTCACCAGTGGGCGTCGCGCCAGCGCACGGTGGCGGTGGCGCCGGGGCCGGGGACGGTGTCGCCGGAGCGGAAGGCCAGCGGGGTGGCTCCGGGCTCCAGCAGGAACAGCTGCTCGGGCGCCGAGCGGGCGGTGGCGGTGTACAGCCGGGAGGCTGTCCCGTTGAGGACGACCGTCCCGGCCTGGGTGTCCACGGTCAGCACCTCGCCGGCGGCGAGGGTGGTGCCGTAGCTCAGCCGCAGCCCGTCCGTCAGCCGGGTCAGTGACGGGCGGTGCACCGGGCCGCGGAACTCGATCACCGGGTGCGCGGCCGTCTCCCCGGAGTTGTGGGCGGTCACGGTGCCGGTGGAGCCGGTGGTGCCCCAGTCCAGCGGCCAGGCCAGACCGGCCTCCGGCCCGGTGTCCGGCCCCGGTTCCGGGGCGCCGGGGGCCGTCCACGCCAGGCCGCTCTCCGGCTGCGGCAGGCGCAGTACGGCGCGCTGCTCGCGGACGCCGAAGCGGCGCGGGTCGGTGGCCACCCACTGCAGTTCGGCCCTGGCCGCGCCCTGCACCACGTAGCCGCGGTCCTGGGGGACGACGCGGCGGCTGACGCGGGCGCGGCAGGCCAGTGTCTCGCCGTGCAGCCGTACCGCCAGCCACCGCTCGCCGCCGTCGGGGACGGTGGCGGCGCGGAAGCCGCGCATCGTGCCGCGCGCCTGCCCGGCGGTGTCCGGCAGCAGCCAGACGGTCGCCGAGACGGTGCGCGGCTTGGCCCAGCGTGCGCCGGGCCATGCGCCGTGGCGGTCGGGCAGGGCGACGTCGCCGGTCTCCAGGTCCGGCAGGTCGTCCCAGCCGGTGATGCCCTTGGCGTCGATCTGGTAGGGGGTGCCGGGGCCGAAAAGAGCCCCGGCCCACTGGATCTGCCCGTCGCGGGTGATCAGTGAGCCGGGGGGAGCGTCCTGGCCGTTGTGGAGTTGTCCGGTGTCGATCACGTTCGGTGTCCTCGCTTCCTGTTCACGGTGCCGCTCCCGTCCCCGCGATCGCATCCGCGACCGGCACCGCGGCGCCCGGCTGCGCGGGGCGGGCGGTGCGGGCGAGGAAGAGCAGGTCGTCGGCGACGCCCAGCGGCCCGCGTTCGGCGGGTTCGGTGTAGTGCTCGATCCGTCCGTCCCGCATCCGCGCGGGGGCGGTGTGGCGGGCGGCGCGGTCCATCAGCCGGCGCAGCGCGGGCAGCGGCAGTACGGCCTCGGCCTCGCCCGCCTCGGCGACGACCGCCGGCACTCCCCCGCTCCGGGGCAGGGCGACGCCGCCCGCGGCCAGTTGCGGGATCCTGGAGATGTTCACGCCGAACTTCTTGCCGAGGACGCTGACACTGAGGCTGTTGAGGCCGTCGATCAGCCAGTTGGCGAAGGCGATCAGCCCGTTGATCGGCGCCTTGAGGACGTGCAGCACCAGTTGCATGCCCGACTCCAGGAATCCGGCGATCCCTCCCAGGACGCGGCGCGTCGCTCCGGCGACCCGGTCGAACCCCTTGCGGGGCCCGGTCGTGAGCCAGTTCAGCGCCGAGCGGACGGCGCCTCTGATCCGGCCCATGGTGCGGTCGGCGATCGAACGCAGCGCGCCGCCCGCCGAGGAGACGGTCCTGCGCATGGTGCCCATGGGGTCGCGCACCATGTCCGCCAGCCACTTCACCACCGCGGTGACGACCGTGAGGTAGCCCCGCACGTAGCCGGTGGCGATCTTCACCACCGTCCGCACGGCGGGCTCGATCACCTTGGCGACCGTCCGCACGCCCTGCGCCAGGGCCGCGCTGCCCTGCTGGATGATCCGCTGTCCGGCCTCGGACCGCGCGGCGGCGTCGACCAGGTAGAGGACCAGCGGGGCCACCAGGGAGAGCGCCAGCCCCCAGGGGTTGGCCCTCATCACGGTGTTGACCAGTTTCATCACCCCGGCGCCCAGGCGCAGTCCGACGCCGAACACGCCGCCGAGCCGGCCGAAGAGGCCGGCGCCCTTGGAGATGCCGCCGGAGAGCGTCGCCGCCTGCGCCGCGCCGCTCCTGATCCGTTTCAGCTCCCGGTTCGCGGCGGCCGCACGCGGCCGGGCCGCGGTCAGTTGCGGGTGCGCGGCGCCCGCCCGGCGCCCCAGGCCCGCCAGCCCCTGGCCGGCGGTGCCGGCCGCGGGGAGCGTACGCCGCAGTTCGGCCGCGGAGCGCTGGGCGGATCCGCGTACGGCCGCCGCCGCCCGCTGCGCGGCCCGCACCGCCCGGGTGTTGGCGGCCAGGGACTGGCGGGCCTGCCCCAGTGCTCCGCCGAAGCCGGCGAACGCGGGCCGGGCCAGGGCCAGTTGGTTCAGCGGCACGGCCCTCCACCTCCCTCCGGGTCTCCCGTTCTCCCCGTTCCTTCCGCTCCTTCCGCTCCTTCCGTCCCCGGGTGTGGTGCGCGTCCGGCCCTCATCCGCGGGCCTTGGCCAGGAGCATCAGCGCGTCGGCGGTCCGCTGCGGGTCGCCGGTCTCGGCGGCGTAGTAGTGCTCGATGTGCAGTCCGCCGGCTCCGGCCGCCGCGGCTCCCGTGCCGTAGGGGCCGGGTGTGCCCCGGTCCGCCCGGGCGGCGGTCGGTCCCAGCAGCGACCCCAGCTTGGACAGCGGCAGTACGGCCTCGGCCTCGCCCGCCTCGGCGAGGATCGCGGGCACACCGCCGGATCGGGGGGTGACGACACCGCCCTCGGCGAGTCTGGGGATGGTGGGCAGGCTGACGCCGAAGGTCTTGCCGCCGACCATCGGCACCCAGCCGGGGATCGACACCTTGATGCCGTTGATGCGCCGGATCGCCCGGTTGATGATGTCGATGACGCCGTTGACCGGCCCCCTGACGCCGTTCTTGACCTTTCCGAAGGCCCGTGAGGCGATGTCGGAGAGCCGGCCCCAGATCTGGCTCATCCTGTCCCGCACGGCGCGGAACGCGGCCGGGATCGTGGTCCTGATCCAGTTGACGACGGGCTGGACGACCCTCTTGATGCCGTTCATCACGGCGCCGATGGTGTTGCGGACGGCCCGGACGGCCGTGGTGATGACGGCCTTCCAGATGGCGAAGTAGGTCCTGACGACCTTCACGATGGCCTTGACCACCACGGACACGGCCGTCCTGATGCCGTTGAAGACCGACTTGAAGATCCTGCCCAGGCTGCTCAGCAGCGGCCCGATGACCTTCATGGCCTTCTTGATGACCTCGCCGACCACGGTGAAGACCTTCTTCATCACCCGCTGCATGGTCTTCGACTGGGTGGCCATCGCGACGATCTTCTCGATGACCGGTGTGAGCAGCGAGAGCAGCATCCCGAAGATGTTGCCCTTCATCTCCTTGTTGAGCTGCTTGAATCCGCCGGAGGCCTTCTTGGCCCCCTGCTGCATCCGCGTCATCTGCGGACCGCTCCTGGCTGCCTCGCGGCCCAGCTTCGAAACGGAGAGGGCGGCCTGGTCGGCCGCCCTCTTCATCGTCGTCAGTTCCCTGTTGGTGTTTCTCGCGCCGGTGGTGATCCGCGTGACGCTCCGGTCCGCGGCGGCCGCCTGCCGGCCCAGGCCGGCCGCGGCCCGTCCGGCCGTGTCCGAGGCCGATTTGAACTGCCGCAACGTGCCCGAGGCCCGTTGCAGCGCACTCGCCAGAGCCATGTGGTGCTCCTCGTTTCTGTCTCTCCCGGCGGAATCCGGTTCCTTCCTCGCGTCATCCGAGCGCGGCGGAGAGGGCATTCACCCTCGCCCGCACCCTTTCGAGGTCCTGGAGCACTTCCGTGTACTTGGGTCGGCGGGAGTTGGCCACCTGTTGGGTGGAAGTCGCCTGCACCGCTCTGCGTGCCGCCCCCTGCTGACGGTCCAGCCTGCGGTGCGCGTCGTCGGCGCGGGCCTGGGCACGATAGGCCGTGGCCAGCGCACGCCCGGTCTGGCGCCCCAAGGAGTTGCTGGTGCGGCGGATCCGTTGCACGGATTCCTCTGCGGCCTCGCGTGCCGTGTCGGCGGTCCGCTCTGTGCGTTCGATCCTTGTGAGCAGTTCTCCCCGGATCTCGCCGTCCGCACCACCCCCGCCGTCTCCGCCCGTTCCACTCCCGTCTGCGCCGGCCACCCCCCCGAACGTCGATGTCATCCATCTCTCGAGGCCGCTGACCCACGGCCATTTGAGCGTGGCCCCAGCGAAGGTGACGCCCTCCAGATCGACGCTCACCATTTCGGGCGTAATGGCCAGGATGCTGGGATCCACCTTGAATGCCTGAGTACTCCAGTAGACCGCCTGGTTGGCTGTGGCGGAGTGCTCCTCGCCGACAACTTCCTTAACCTTCTCGGCGAGCGAGTCCGGCGCGGACACCACGGCATCGAATGCTTTGACGATCAGCTCTTCCATGGACTGGAGCATTTCGGAACCGGGATTAATGATCGTCTCCCTGATCAGCCTCATTATTATTTCTTCTTGCGTCATAACCAACCAATCGTGTTTCCCGGGACGCCTCCGGTTCGACCGCGGACGGCCTTCCCGGAGCATTGTCATCGGCTGTAGGATCGGGGAATGTTCTTCTTGGGGGGAGTCGCCGCTCTGCTGTCCGTGTACTTCCTGCAGGGCGGGATCCGGCGTCTGGTGTTCATCGTCCGGGAGCGGCACGGAGTGCGGCACGGCGAGACGACCGTCGGTGTCTGCACCGGCTACCAGTGGACGGTCAACGGCGGCGTGCTCGGTGTGGTGCGGTACGAGGACGCCGGGGGACGCAGCCGGGAGGCGCTCACCGGCCCCAGCTCACGCCCTCCGCTGAAGGTGGGGGAGACCGCGCTCGTCGCCTACAGTCCCGGGAATCCGGCGCACCGGGGGGTGGTCAACGGCGAGTCCAGGCCGGTCATCGTGGACGTGCTGGATGTGTTCAGGTTTTTCGTGGGCACCGGGATTGCGGCCTTCTTCTCGGTCGTCTTCTGGGCCCCCGCCCCCGGCGCGTAACGGCCGGGCCGCCCTCCCCCGCCTGCCCGCCGCCGACCGACAGCGCGGGCCCGGGCGGCCGCCCCAGGGTTCCAGGGCGGCCGGCCGCCCCCCTCACCCGGCCCGCTCGCCCCCGGCGGCCTCCATCGCGTCCTGCCAGCCGGCGGCGTAGGCGCGGGCGTCGCGGGCGTCCAGCTCCGCGCGGACCGCGAGGAGCAGTTGCTCCGCGGCGGGCCCGTCCAGGCGCCGGAATATCCCGCCCAGCAGTCGCTGGAGCTCTCCGGCGGCCTCCGCGCGGGTCGTGTCCTGGCCGGTCTCGTAGCTCTCCGTCGCCACCCCTATCACCCTCTCCGGCTCGTGGTGCCATATGACCTGCTTGGATGCGTACACGGGGGTCACGGGCGCGCAACGGAGGTGGGGGTGTTGCGTACCCAGCGTCATCATACGGCCGCACGGAGCAAAAAATCGAACACAGTTTTGTTTTGGTACGGACCGGGGCCGTCCCCGCCGCCGGGAAGCGGGCGGGGACGGCCCCGGTGGGCGGCCTCCGTCAGCCGAAGAAGCGGGCCAGCTCGCGCGCGGAGGGACCGGAGGCGGGCGCGCGCTCCGGTGCGGCGCCGGGCGTGTCGCCCAACTCCCCTTCGCCCGAGCCCTGTTCCTCCGGTTCCGGCTCGTCCGGCCCCTCCGGCCGCTGCCCGGGCCGGGGGACCGGCTCCGGGTACTCCGGCGGCTCGTCGTCCTCGTCGCGGTGGAGCGCGGCCGTCATCCAGTTCGCCGCCGCCAGATGGTCCACGGCGGCGGCCAGCAGGTGCTCGGCCGCGCCCCACTGGGCCGCCTCCCCGTGGTCGGCGAGGTTGACCGCGCTGTCGCGCGGCAGGTGACGGATCAGGACGGCCAGGCGGCGGGAGGAGAGCCCGCCGCGGTACCAGTCCAGGAGATCGACCCCGTAGTACCGCAGCAGGTCGGCTTCCAGTGCCTCGGCGTGTTCGTCGACGAACGCGTCGAGGCTCAGCCTTCCCCCAGGCCTAGCCCGGTGGCCTTCCCGTACGCCTCCAGGATCGCGGCGACGTCCTGCATGGAGACGTCGTGCCGGTCGAAGCGGTCGAACTGCTCCTCGCCCAGCAGTAGGCGCAGCAGGCCGTCGATGTCGTTGTCGTCCAGCTCGCGCAGGGCGCGGGCGGTACGGCGGCTGAGCTCGCCGGGCATCTCGAAGGTGTCGCCGTCGATGGTGAAGGTCCAGGCGCGGCCCAGGGCCTCCGTGCGCTGGGCGCGTGCGGCGTTGACGTCGAACGTGGTCATGTCTGGTCGGCTCCTTGCCGGGGTGTCGGGGTGTCGGGGTGCCGGGATCGGTACGGAAGCGGAAGGCGCCGGGCCCGAGGGCCCGGCGCCGGTGCGGTGCTTGCCGTGCGGTTCCGCGTACGGGACCGGTCAGGCCGGGGTGGTGCCGGCGAAGTCGGGGTCCTTGACCAGCCAGGTGGCCAGCGGGGTGGCGGAGTCGACCGCCATCGCCGTGAAGGTGACGCCGAGCTTCAGCGAGCCCTTGCGGTTCATCTCGACCTCGTCGGTGTCGGTGACCTGACCGCGCGGCAGGACGAAGCGGTAGACGACCTCCTCGCCGTCGGTGAACTCCAGGCCCAGCGACCGCTCGTCCGGGATCGGGTCGGAGAGCACGTCGTACTGGTAGACGCCCGAGCCGGCCGCGGTCTCCCTGACCTCGCCGCCGCCGAAGTACAGCGGCAGGGTGTCCGGGTTGAACTGGAGCATGCTGAACTTCACCGTCATGTCCCGGTCCTCGTAGATGAAGCGGGCCGGGCCGACGGACTGCCAGGTGTCGACCTGGGAGGTCTTCTCCTTGCGGCCGAACTTCACGCCGTCGGAGCTGGTGTAGCCGACGTCGGTCCAGCCGGTGCCCCACTCGGAGGCGGTGTCGGCCGGGGCGGTGGTGCCCACCGGGGCGACGAGGATGCGGCCGTTGCCGGCCACGCGGATCTGGTTGGGGTTCATACCTGCCATGTGAGGCGACTCCTCGGTTCGGAGCGCGGATCGCGTCTTCCGCGCTCGTGCGAAGGGCCCCGCTCCGTGCGGGGCCCTGTGACGGGGGGGTGCGGTGTCGGTTCGGCTGTGTTGGTTCGGCGGTGCCGGCGCGGCGGTGCCGGCGCGGCAACCTTCAGCCGGTCTGGACCGGAGTGAGCGACAGCCGCACCGTGGTCAGGTAGCGGTTGGCGTCGAGCCGGTTGTAGTCGGGCAGCCAGCGGACGCCGTCCGCCTCGACCACGTCGGTGACCGTGGCCGTCCCGTGGGTGGTGCCGCGCAGTTGCAGCAGCGCGGCGCGCATGCCCAGCGAGTCGGTGTGGGCCGTGGTCTTGTCCGGCCCGTAGACCTCGAGTTCCACCAGGGGGTTGTCGAGGTGGAGGTCGTCGACCCACGCCCCGCCCACCCGGGAGACCAGCACCACGCGCTGGGTTCCGTCGAACCCGGCCGGCGGGACGTTGTCCACCGTCACTCCGGTGAGCTCCGGCCGGTCGCCGAGGAAGTCGACGATCAGACGCTCGACGTCCGGGAACGCCAGCAGCGGATCAACCACACGCCTCCTCCTTCCTTGAAGAGGGCGGGCGGGCCGCAGGGGCCCGCCCATGACGAACGGCGGGCCGCGCCCGGGATACGGGCACAGCTCCGCCGCTGCGTCCAAGTGTGAACCAGATCGTGCGAGCGCGCAACTAGGAAGGCGTGGCGACTTTCCGGAGAGCCCGCGCCACACCGTCCGGGAGCGGGGCGCGAAGCGCGTAAAGGGGGTACCGCGACCGGCGGGCGGCGACCGTCGCCGACGGCCGTCATCGACCCGTACGACAGTCCGGCCCGGCCCCGCGTTTCCCGCGGGGCCGGGCCGGAGGGAGGGATCGCGCGGCGGCGCGGTCAGGCGCGGCGGCGCACGGGAGGCTCCGCGGGGCCACCCTCGGGCAGGAACTGGCTCGCCACCCTGACGAACATCTCCCGCTGCCCGGCCGGGATGCCCAGCAGTTCGGCGGCGCGCTCCAGGGTGAGTGGTTCCTCCGCCCCGCCGTCCGCGCGACCCCCGGCGGACGGCGGCAGCGGCAGTTCGTCGGCGGTGAGCTGACCGGAGCGGACGAGCATCTCCCGCACCGGGACCCTCAGCACCCGGGCGAGCCGCCGCATGGTCTCCAGATCAGGCATGCTGTGCCGCTGCAGCAGCCGGGTGATCGCCGCGCGGTGGACGCCGGCGGCGTCGGCGAGACGCGACTTGCCGCCACCCCGCGGGCTGTCGATGTCGTAACCCCGCTCCCGGATCAGCCCTTCGATCCAGGTCGCGAAAGCTTCCAGATCCTGCGCTGCGGCCATGGCTCGCCCCCTTCGTGGACCCTCAGCATAACGTGCTTTCGCGCGCGGCATTACGTGCTATCGAGCGCGAAATGGCGGATCCGGCGAACCTCGACGGATATTTGTTGCGCGCCAGCGCGCAACGTAGGATCATGTATTCCCGCACCGAACAGTGACACGCACCAAGGGAGTCGCCCATGGCATCCGCCACCCGCACACCGGCGGGCCCCGGCCGCCGCGAGCCGTTACGGCACCGGCCGGCGCCGATCCGGAAGGAGAGGACCGCATGAGTGGCACCGTCCGTACCGAGACCGCCCGCCGGCTGGGCGCACTGCGCCGCCAGTTCCCCGAGCTCCTCGCCGAACTGGCGCCCGGCGGCCGCAGTCCGGCCGTACCCGGCCCGACCCCCGGCCCCGCCGGGGGCGCCCGGTCCACCGCCCCGCTGCGCCTGCACATCTCCGACGCCATCCGCGACATCACCGACGGCGTCACCGAACTGGAGGAGGCCGTGCACGACAGGCTCGGCCTCCCCCGCCCGCAGCGCGCACGGATCCCCCGGCGGATCGGGCGCCTGCTGGGTCTGCTCGACCGCATCGGCCGCGATGCGGTCCTCGCCGAGCACGTCCTGGACGAGGCCCGCAGGATGAGCCGCCGCTGCTCGCGGGCGCTGGGCGGCAGCGAGGCGATGACGGCCGTCGACGGGCGCTGCCCGTGGTGCGCCTCCGTCTCCCTGCGCGCCTTCCCCGAGCGCCGGGCCGTGCTGTGCATCAACCCCGGCTGCCGCTGCGACGACCCCGGGTGCGACTGCCGCACCGACCCCGCCCACCGGCACTCCTGGCCGCGGCACACGCTGCCGCACGAGCCGCCGGACGGACCGCGGGGCGGTGGCGCCTGATGCTGGTCACCGCGGCGATGGCCGCCCGCGAGGTGTCGGTCACCCCGGCCACCATCCGCAAGTGGGTGCAGCTCGGCCGCCTCGCCCCGGCGGGGCGGCAGGGGCGCGCCCTGCTCTACCGGCTGGAGGACGTCTTCGCCGCCGAACGCTCCGCCCGCCGACCCGGCGGGTGACCCGCCGGCCTCCCCGGACACATCCCCGCCCGCCCCGGAGACCGTGCCGGGTGGCGCGGACCGGCCGCGGAAGCCTCCGGCCTCCGGGAAAGCACGCGGGCGGCGGACACGGCGGTGCGTCTCCGTCCCGCCGTGACCGCTCCCGCGCCCCGGCCACCGCCGGACACCGCCGTACCCCGCACACCCCGGACGCCGTGACGAACGGGTGAGGCCGGGTTAGCGGGCGGTGAGCGGAGGTACTCGGAGTGCTGACCCATGAGGGGAGCGCGACGACGATGAGCACGATGCAGCGGATGGACGGACACAGGCGCGGGCACGGCCCGGGAGAGGAGCACTCCGTCGGCGAGCTGGTGGCACGGGCCACCGCGCAGATGTCGCAGCTCATGAAGGAGGAGCTGCAGCTCGCCAAGATGGAGATGGCCGAGAAGGGCAAGCGGGCCGGGATGGGCGGCGGCATGCTCGGCGGCGCCGGGGTGGTCGCGCTCTACGCGGTGGGCGCCGGTGTGACGGCCGCGATCGCCGGTCTGTCCGTGGTGTGGCCGGTGTGGCTGTCGGCCCTGGTGATCATGGCGGTGCTGTTCCTCGTCGCCGGAGTGCTGGCGGTCCTGGGGCGGCAGCAGATGCGCAGGGCGACGCCCGCCAAGCCCGAGCGGGCGCTGCGGGGAGTGCACGAGGACCTGGACGAGATCAGGGGAAGGGCGCGTCGATGAGCGTTTCGAGGGACACCAGTCAGGCGCAGGTCCCGGACACCCCGGGCATCCCCGCCGATCCGGACACCCCCGCCGAGCTGCGCGAGCGGATCGACCGCACGCGCCGGGAGCTGGGCGACACCATCGAGGAGCTGGCGGCCAAGGCCGATGTCAAGGCCCTGGCACAGCGCAAGGCCTCGGGGGCCGTACGGGCGGGCCGGCGCAACGCCGTGCCGCTGGCCGTGGCGGGCGGGGCCGTGCTCGCCCTGGCCGTGGCCGCCGTGGTGCTGCGGCGGCGGCAGGCCCCGCGGCAGCAGCGGTACCCGCTGCGCCACGACCCGCGGACGTCGGCGTCAGTCCGCCGCCTTGTCGAGCGTATGGCCGCGTGAGGCGTCCGGCTCCGGGGCCGGTTCCGGTTCGGGGACCTGGCCCGGGCCCGGCTCCCGTTCCGGAGCGGTGCGGGCGGGATCGCCCCCGCGCCGCTGCCGCCTGAGGCGCCGCAGTCGCAGCCGCAGCGAACGCGGCCACTTGGCGGTGTCGCGCGGCTCCACATACGGCTCCTCCCCCTTCGGCAGCCCGTCCGCGTACGCCCGCCGGCGGGCCAGTTCGGCGTCCAGTTCCAGGCCGAGCAGGATGGCCAGGTTCGACAGCCACAGCCAGACGAGGAAGACCACGGCGCCGGCGAGGGTGCCGTAGGTCCTGTTGTACGAGCCGAAGTTCGCCGTGTAGACGGCGAAGCCCGCCGAGGCGGCCAGCCACAGCAGCACGGCCACCACGCTGCCCGGCGCCATGCGCAGGCCCCGCAGCCGGGCGTTGGGGGCCGACCAGTACAGGATGCTGATCATCGCCGCGACCAGCAGCACCAGCACCGGCCACTTGGCGACCGACCACACCAGCAGCGCCTGCTCGCCCATGCCGACGGCCTTCCCGGCCTGCTCGGCCAGCCCGCCGGTGAAGACCACGATCATCACGCTGACGGCGAGCAGCACCATCAGCACCAGCGTCACGCCGATCCGCAGCGGCGTGAGCTTCCACACCGGGCGGCCCTCGGGGATGTCGAGGACGCGGTTGGCCGCGCGGATGAACGCCGCGACGTAGCCGGAGGAGGCCCACACCGCGCCCAGCAGGCTGACGGCCGCCACGAGGCCGCCGCCGCTGCCGCGCTGGATCTCGCCCACCGTGTCGCTCAGGATCTCGCGGGCCGGGCCGGGGGCGAGTTGCCGGAGGTTCTCCAGGATGTACTGGGTCGCCGTCTCGCCGACCGCGCCGAGCAGCGAGACGAGCAGCAGCAGGGCCGGGAAGATCGACAGCACGCCGTAGTACGTGAGGGTCGCCGCCCGGTCCGGGATCTCGTCCTCGAAAAACTCCTTGGCCACGCCCCGAGCGACGGCCCACCACGTCTTCGCCATGGCTTTGAGGGTTACCGCCGCGGGCCCGGCCATGTGCGGGCCGGGGGCACGGCTGGGTAACGGCGGGCGCGGCCGAACGCGCGCGGGGCGCGGTACGGACGGAAGGCACCGTCCGTACCGCGCCCCGCGTACGGGCCCCGCGGCCCGCGCGTCACAGGACGCGGGTCAGCCTCGTCCCCACGCCCGGTTCGGCCAGCTCGCCCCGGACGGCCACCGGGACCTTCACCTGGCCCGGCCCGCTGCCGACGGTCAGGGTGCCGACGGTGTCGCCCGGGGCCGCCGTGTGCGGCACGCCCTTGCCCCCGTCGGTCAGGGCCAGCTCCACCTTCAGACCGGACCAGCCGACCGCCGAGACGTCCTCGGTCGCGATCAGCGGCGTACGGCCGCCGAGGCCGTCGTCCACGTAACCCACCACGTCGCCCCTGGCGACGATCTTCTCCGACTTCAGGACCTCCTGCGCGGAGACCAGCAGCTCACGGCTCTCGGCGATCACCGTGTCGATGATCGGCGGCTTGTGCTGCCCCAGCATCGCGCCGACGATCAGCTGCGTGGTGCCGCCGACCTCCTTCTCGCCCGCGAACAGCAGGTTGCCGCCGGCCGCGGTGGTCGTACCGGTCTTGATGCCGACCGCGCCGTTGTACGGGACGAGCCCGTTCCAGTTTCGGTGGCCGACGCCGTTGCGGTCCTCGTACGAGGGCTTCTTGACGATCTCCCGGAACACCTCGTAGTCCATGACCTTCTTGCCGAGCTTGACCTGGTCGGCGGCCGTGCTGACGGTGTCCTTCCGCAGCCCGCTGGCGTCGGTGTAGGTGGTGTTCTCCATCCCCAGCTCCTCGGCGGCGGCGTTCATCTTCTCCACGAACGCCTTCTCCGAGCCGCCGGAGTCCCAGCGGGCCAGCAGCCGGGCCACGTTGTTGGCGGAGGCGATCATCAGGGCGTGGAGGGCCTCGTTGAGGGTTATCTCCTCGCCCTCCTCCACCTCGACGGTCGACTCGCCCTGGGCGCTGAGCCCCGCGTCCTTCTCGGCCTGCGCGTCGACCGGGATCTTCGGCCCCTCCTCGCCCGCCTTGATCGGGTGGTCGCGCAGGATGACGTAGGCGGTCATCACCTTCGCCACACTGGCTATCGGCACCGGCTTCTCCTCGCCGTACGAGCCGAGGGAACCGAGCCCCTCCACCTCCAGGACGGCCTGGCCCTCGGACGGCCATTCCAGGGCGGGCCTGTCGCCCTCGAAGGTGTGGGTGGCGGAGGCGGTGAGCACCAGCTCCGGGGCGGGCAGCGGGCGCATGAGCTGCGCGACCGCCAGAACGACCACCAGCAGCAGGACCAGCGGCGACCAGATCTTGACGCGCCGCAGGGCGACCCGCGCCGGGGTCTCGGGCGGGGCGGGCTTGTTCGTCAGCTCGGCCAGCAGCTCGAGGGGCCTGTGCGGCGGCAGCGGCTGCTGCCTGGTCCGCTCGGCCTCCGGCAGCTCGGGGCCCGGCGTGTGCGGCGGCTGCTCGGGCGACACGACGGCCGGGGGCACGCGCGGGGCGTCGGCGGAGCGCAGCGGTACGAAGCGGCTCGTCCGCTCGGCGTCGCTCTCCGCCGGCTCTCCGGTCTTCGCGGAGACACCGGCCTTCTCCGGCTCCTCCGGCTCCTGGCCCTTCTCCGCCTTCTCCGGATCCCCGGTCTTCCCCGGCTTCCCGGGGTCCGCGGTCTTCTCCGAGCGCTCCGGCCCGGGCTCCCCGGAGGCGCTTTCCGGGCGCACCCGGAACATCGCGGTGGGCTGGTCGACCGGCCGGTCGGCCCCGGCCTCCTCACCGCCCTCGTCGTCCCCGCCGTCCCCGGCCTTCTCCTCGGTCCCGTTCCCGGCCTTGTCCCCGGGGGCGCGGAACACCGCCGTCGCCTGGTCCACCGGCCGGGCCCCGGCTCCGCCGTCCTCGGCGGGCTCGCGGTCCTCGGCGGAGTCGGTGCCGCCGTCCGCCTCCTCGTCGTCGTCGGTGCCGACGGCGCCGACGGCGTCCGTCTCCTCCTCCTCGTCGGCGCCCCGGTGAGCCCCGCTTCCGTCGGTCTCCGCCTCGGCGGCGTCCTCGCCGGCCTCGTCGGTCCTACCGGACTCGGCCTTGTCCCCGGCCTTCTCCGCAGCACTGTCCTCGGGAGCCCGGAACACCGCCGTCTCCTGGTCCACCGGCCCGGCCCCTGCCCCGGCCTCCCCACCGGCGGGCTCGTCCCCGTCGGGGGGCTCCTCCTCACCGGCGGGCTCGTCCTCACCGGCGGGCTCGTCCTCACCGGCGGCCTCCGGCTTCCCGGTCTCCTCCGGCTCCTGCGTCTCCGGTTCCCGGACCTCCGCCTTCGCCGTGTCGCCGCCCTCGGCGGAACCGGCCTTCCCGGCCGCTCCCGCCGGGCCGTCGCCGTTCGGCGAGGGCTCCTCGCCACCGGTCCCGGCCTCGTCCCCGGGCGCCTCGTACAGCGCCACGCGGGGGTCACGCGCCCGCTCGGGAACCGTTCCGGCCTCTCCGGTCGTCTCCCCCAACGAAGTCTGCCGTTCCGAACTGTCGGGGGACTTGCCCGCCACCTATGCCTCCCGCTTGGTGTCCGCCACTCGTCATATCAGTAAACAGTGTCCTGAACGCCGGTCCTCCCCCGGCACTCCGGCCCTGTTTCGCGGCCGTGAGGGCCCGCTAAATTGCCAGACGGTAACGACATACCTACTGGTTCCATGACAAAGCACCCAGGCGCTCTCGACAGACCTCTGTGAGAGGGGTCACCCTGTCATGCATCCACGCGGGGAGGCATGGATGGGCAGGAGCCGCAGAACAATTCCGGAGGAGCTTCTGCTGCTGGCCCTGGACCCGGCCACGGGTACCACGGCGCAGCCGCAGTCGCTCGACCTCGGCCTGGCCGGGGCCCAGCTCGTGGAGCTGGCTCTCGCAGGACGGATAGCCCCTGACGGGGATCGCATAGCCGTGGTGCTGCCACGGCCGACCGGAGATCCAACCCTGGACTCCGCGCTGGAGCTGCTGCGCAGACGCGGCAGCCCCGTCCGCGCGGTCCACTGGATCGGCGGGCCCAGACTCGGGCTGCGCCAAACCTATCTCACACACCTGGAGCGCTGCGGCATGGTCCATGCCGTATCCAGCCAGATGTGCGGGGTGTTGCCGACGACTCGCTACCAGGCGACGGACACGGCCGTGAGCCGGGAGATCAGGGCCCGGCTCGACAACGCGATCCGCACCGGCGTACCGCCGGACCCGCGGACCGCGGCACTCGCCGCGCTGGCCCATGCGGTCGGCCTCGGCAAGCACCTCTACCCCGGCAACGAGGGACGGTCATCCCGTTCCCGGCTGAGGGATCTGATCAGGCACGACCCGATGGGCGGCCTCGTCGCGCACGCCGTGATGGACGTGCAGAACGGCGTGGCCGCGCAGCCCCGGCGCACCGCCCCCGGCAGGGGCGCGGGCGGGCCGGGAGGCGGACGGGCCGCGGCACGGTCCGCCGCGCCGCAGCCGCTCGCCGGACAGGCACGGCGGGGCGGGATGGCCCGCGCGGGCGCCCACTGACCCTGCCGGGCCCCCACCGGCGGACACTCGGAAGGCACCCGGCGGACGCCCGGCGGATTTCCCGAACTCGGCCGAAATCCGACCCGTCGGCCACCCCGCGCGTGCGTGTGCGCACCCTGTGTGGCGGTTTTCCAGCGCGGACGCGGCCATTGGTGGCAATCTGCTCCAGGAGCGGTCTCATTGGCGTAAGCGGAGGTGTGCGCACCGTGGCATCCAGTGTCAATCCCACCGTCAGGCGGCGCCGGCTGGGTCAGGAGCTGCGCCGGCTCCGTGAGCAGAGAGGCATGACGGCCGAGGAGGTGGCCGACCGGCTGCTGGTCTCCCAGTCCAAGATCAGCCGGCTGGAGAACGGACGCCGCAGCATCAGCCAGCGCGACGTCCGCGATCTGTGCGGCGTCTACGAGGTCGACGACCAGCGGATAGTCGACTCGCTGATGCAGATGGCCAAGGAGTCCAGACAGCAGGGCTGGTGGCACGCGTTCGGCGACATCCCGTACAGCGTGTACATCGGGCTGGAGACGGACGCGGCGTCCCTGCGCGTGTACGAGCCGCAGGTCATGCCGGGGCTGCTGCAGACCCCCCAGTACGCGGAGGCCGTCGTCGCGGGCGCGCTGCCCGAGGCGTCGGCGGAGGACGTGGAGAAGCGGGTGCAGGTGCGGCTGCGCCGGCAGGAGCGCATCCACGACCGCAAGAGCCCGCTGCGCCTGTGGGCGGTGATCGACGAGGCCGCGCTGCGCCGGGTGGTCGGCGGTAAGCAGATCATGCGGGACCAGCTGGAGCATCTGCTGGAGCTCTCCCGGCTGCCCCATGTGACGGTGCAGGTGCTGCCCTTCGGGATGGGCGCGCACCCCGGGCTCAACGGCCAGTACGCGATCCTGGAGTTCCCGGACGCGGCGGACTCGACGGTGGTCTACCTGGAGGGCGTCACCAGCGACCTCTATCTGGAGAAGGCCGGCGACGTGCACAGCTACAGCGTGATGTACGAGCACCTCAGGGCGCAGGCGCTCAACGTCGAGCAGTCCCGGGAGTTCGTCGAGGACATCGCCAAGGAGTACATCCGGGGCTGAGGCCGGCACCGGTGACGTACCGGCGACGCACCGGTGGCGAGGGGACGACGCGCGGGCGGCGCGGCAAGCTACACCTGGTGGCGCGTCGATGTGAAGAGCTGTTTGGAATATGCCATCCGGTCGAGTGAACGGCGTTAATAAAGGCCCCAGTTGGGGGGTACCGTCTGCCGCACGCCGGGCCCAACCGGCGATTTTCACCGTCTGGGAGAAAACGGAGCAGACATGGCAATCCGACAGGGCATGACCGACAGGTGGACCAAGTCCAGCCACTCCGCCGGGAACGGGGCGTGCGTGGAAGTGCGGTCCCCCGAGCAGCGGGCGGTCGCCGTGCGCGACTCCAAGGTCCCGCAGGGACCGTCGCTGGACTTCGTCCCCGGTTCGTGGACGGCGTTCGTGGGGGCCCTCGGCCGGGGTTCGCTCGCCCGGCGCTGACCGCCCCCGCCCGCCGCACCACGGCGGCGCCGTGCCTCGCCGTACCGCGCGGCACCGCGCCGAAGCCCTCTCGACTGGTTCGCCGTCCCGGCCGAGGGGGTTCGGTGCTTCCCGGGCCCCGCGTGCGGGGCCCGGTGCCGTCAGGCGCGCGGGTAGCGGGTCAGCCAGCCCGGCGAGCCGGCCGGGGTGGCCGGGCCGTGGAGGGCCGGCCCCTGGGTCATCTCCATGGCGAAGTCGTCGGCCAGTTCCAGGATGGTGGCGCGGCCCTCCAGTCCGGCGACCCAGTCCGGCGGCAGGGCGGTCTCCCCGTGCATCACGCCCAGCAGGTTGCCGCAGACCGAGCCGGTGGAGTCGGAGTCGCCGCCGTGGTTGACCGCCAGCAGCAGGCCGTGGCGTACGTCCTCGGCCACCAGCGCGCAGTACACGCCCATCGCCAGCGCCTCCTCCGCCGTCCAGCCCTCCCCCAGCGACTCCACGCGCTCGGCGGTCGGCAGGCCCTGGCGTACGGCGCCGAGGGCGTGCTTGAGGGCGTCGGTGGTCTCCTCGTGGCCGGAGTGGGCCGCCAGATGGGCCAGGGCCCGCTGCACCGCCGCGTCCAGGCTCTCGCCGCGGGCGACGGCGTGGACGATGACGGCGAAGGCGCCCGCCGCCAGGCAGCCGGTGGGGTGGCCGTGGGTCTGGGCGGCGCACTCGACGGCGAGCTGGAAGACGAGCTGCGGCTCCCAGCCGACGAGCAGGCCGAAGGGCGCGGAGCGCATGACGGTGCCGCAGCCCTTGGAATCGGGGTTCTTCGGTGCCTCCAGTGTGCCCATCCGGCTGTCGGCCAGCCCGGTCAGGCAGGCGCGGCCGGGGGCTCGCCGCGAGTACAGCCACTCCTGGCGGGCCAGCCAGCCGTCCTCGGTGCGGCGCTCGTCGGGCCCCCAGTCGCGCTGGGTGGCGGCCCAGCGCAGATAGGCGGCGTGCACGTCGGTCGGCGGGTGCCAGGCCCCGGTGTCACGCCGGACGTGGGCGCGGATCAGGCCGTCGACGGTGAACAGGGTCATCTGCGTGTCGTCGGTGACGGCCCCGCGCCGCCCGTAGGCGGGCACGTAGTCGGTCACCCCCTGGGGGCCGTGGGCGGCCCGGATGGCGTCGAGCGAGTCGAACTCGACTCCCGCGCCGAGCGCGTCGCCGATCGCGCCGCCGAGCAGGCAGCCGCGTACCCGGCTGCGGAAGTCCTGCTGCTCGGTGCGGCCCCAGATACCGCCGCCAGGTGTCGCGGTCACCGTGCCGTCCCCTCCCGTTCGCCCCTCGGCTCTCGTCCGTCCCGGTCCGTTCCCGTGTGCCGTGTGCCTTTCCCGCCGGTTCGGACCGCACTTTAAACGACGGTGCCCGGGCGGAGGCGGCCCGGAGGTGGACGGGGGCCGGAGATCCCGGGAAGACGGCCGGAAGTCGCCCAGCGCCCTTCCGGCCTTCCCCGCCCGTCCGTCCGTCCGTCCGTCCGTCCCGCGAGGGTTCCGGGCGCGCCCCGGCCCTCAGTCCTCCAGCACCGGCAGCAGCTCCGGCAGGCGCCCGCCGGACGCCTCGGCGGCCCGTACGCGCTCGGCGGGGACCTCGCCGTAGGTGGTGGTGCGGGGGCGGGACGGGCGTCCGGCGGCCTCGGCGATGGCGACCAGATCCCGGACGGACTTGTAGGAGCCGTAGGAGGAGCCGGCCATCCGGGAGATGGTCTCCTCCATCAGCGTGCCGCCCAGGTCGTTGGCGCCCGAGCGGAGCATCTCGGCCGCGCCCTCGGCGCCCAGCTTCACCCAGCTGGTCTGGATGTTGGTGATGTGCGGGTGCAGCAGCAGACGGGCCATGGCCGTCACCGCCCGGTTGTCGCGCACCGTCGGCCCGGGACGGGCGATGCCGGCGAGGTAGACCGGGGCGTTGGTGTGGACGAACGGCAGCGTCACGAACTCGGTGAAGCCGCCGGTGCGCTGCTGGATCCGAGCCAGCAGCCGCAGATGGCCCAGCCAGTGCCGGGGCCGGTCCACGTGCCCGTACATCATCGTCGAGGACGACGGCAGGCCCAGCTCGTGCGCGGTGGTGACCACCTCGACCCAGGTGGCGGCCGGCAGCTTGCCCTTGGTGAGGATCCAGCGCACCTCGTCGTCGAGGATCTCGGCGGCCGTGCCGGGGATGGAGCCGAGCCCGGCCTCCTTGGCCGCCGCCAGCCAGTCGCGCACCGGCATGCCGGTGCGGGCGGCGCCGTTGACGACCTCCATCGGGGAGAAGGCGTGCACATGGATGCCCGGCACGCGCTCCTTCACCGCCCGCGCGATGTCGAAGTAGGCGGTGCCGGGCAGGTCCGGGTGGATGCCGCCCTGCATACAGACCTCGACCGCGCCCACCTCCCACGCCTGCGCCGCCCGGTCGGCGACCTGGTCCAGGGAGAGGGTGTAGGCGTCGGCGTCGGTGCGGCGCTGGGCGAAGGCGCAGAAACGGCAGCCGGTGTAGCAGACGTTGGTGAAGTTGACGTTGCGCGTGACGATGTAGGTCACCTCGTCGCCGACGGTGTCGCGGCGCACGTCGTCGGCGATGCGGCACACCGCGTCCAGGGCCGGACCGTCGGCGTGGAGCAGCGCGAGGGCCTGGTCGTCGGCGAGCCGGGTGGGGTCGTCGGCGGCGGTGGCCAGGGCGGCGCGTACGTCGGCGTCGATCCGCTCGGGTGCCATACCGGGCGCGGCGCTCTCGCGCAGCGCCTCCCAGTCGCCGTACACCTCGTCGAAGTCGGCGCGGCGGTCGGCGGTGCGGCCGGTGGTGTCGATGGTGCGGTGCAGGTCGGTGCGGCCGGCGGAGGTGGCGGTGAACGCCTCGTCGGGCTCCTGCCAGGGGCGGCCGGTGACGGTGGCGTCCTCGCGGGCCAGGCCCGTTTCCGGCTCGGCCAGGGCGGTGACGTGGGGCAGCAGCCTCGGGTCGAGCCAGGGCTCGCCGCGCCGGACGAACTCCGGGTAGACGGTGAGTCGTTCGCGCAGCTCGAAGCCGGCCGCGCGGGTGTGGCCCGCGAGTTCGTCGATCTGGGGCCAGGGGCGCTCGGGGTTGACGTGGTCGGGGGTGAGCGGGGAGACGCCGCCCCAGTCGTCGATCCCGGCGCCGATCAGCAGCGCGTACTCCCCACCCACAAGGTTCGGCGGGGCCTGGATGCGGGCGGCGGGCCCGAGGACGTGGCGGGCGACGGCCACGGCGGCGGCCAGCTCCTCCAGTTCGGCGTCGGGCATGCCGCCCATGGCGGTGCCGGGCTTGGCGCGGAAGTTCTGCACGATGACTTCCTGGACGCCCTGGTACGCCCGCTGGACGCGGCGGATCGCGAACAGCGACTCGGCGCGCTCGTCGTACGTCTCGCCGATGCCGATGAGGATCCCGGTGGTGAAGGGGACGGACGAGCGCCCCGCGTCCTCCAGTACCCGCAGCCGGACGGCCGGCTCCTTGTCGGGCGAGCCGTGGTGGGGGCCACCGGGCTCGGACCACAGCCGGGTGGCGGTGGTCTCCAGCATCATGCCCATCGACGGGGCGACGGGCTTGAGGCGCTGGAAGTCCGTCCACGTCAGCACCCCGGGGTTGAGGTGCGGCAGCAGGCCGGTCTCCTCCAGCACCCTGATCGCCATGGCGCGCACATAGGCGAGGGTGTCGTCGTAGCCGTGCGCGTCCAGCCACTCGCGGGCCTCGGGCCAGCGGTCCTCGGGCCGGTCGCCGAGGGTGAACAACGCCTCCTTGCAGCCCGTCGCCGCTCCCCGGCGGGCGATCTCCAGCACCTCGTCCGGGGAGAGGTAGGGGCCGTGTCCCTCGCGGCGCAGCTTCCCCGGCACGGTGACGAAGGTGCAGTAGTGGCAGCGGTCCCGGCACAGCCGGGTGAGCGGGATGAAGACCTTGCGCGAGTAGGTGATCACCCCGGGGCGGCCGGCCGCCGCAAGGCCCGCGTCCCGTACGCGGGCGGCCGAGGCCGTCAGATCGGCCAGGTCCTCCCCGCGCGCCTGGAGCAGCACGGCGGCCTCGGCCGCGTCCAGCGCGACCCCGTCCCTGGCCCGCCGCAGGGCGCGCCGCATGGCGTTGGCGGTGGGTGCGGTGGGGGCTGCCTGCCCGCTCGGCGAAGTCATGGTGCGAGCATACGAGCGCCCCCGGCACCGGCCGGGAGGCGGGCAAGGGGTCGCCGCCCGGTGTCCCCACCCGCCCTTCCCGCCGCCGGCCCCGCCCCGACCCGCCGTCACGCGGTGTCGGACGGGTTGTCCACAGGCCTTCTCCCGTCCGTCACCCATGCGTGGAAAAGTGACCGGCACCACATCGGAGGCGACAGGGCGGGGGCTTTCATGGACCGGCGCGAGGTACTGAGGCTGTCCGCCGCCACGGGGGCGGCGAGCGTGCTCACGCTCCGGGGCGTGAGCTTCGCGCACGCGGAGGAGAGCGGGGACGGAGGCGGGAGCGGCGAGGAGAGCAGAACGGTCCGCGGCCATCTGCCCAACGGCGCCCCGGACTTCGTCCACCTGCCCGTTCAGGTGCCGCGCGGGGTGCGGGAGCTGGCCGTCTCGTACTCCTACGACAGGCCGGCCGTGCCCTCCGGCACACCGGGCAACGCCCTGGACATCGGGATCTTCGACGAGCGCGGCACGGCCGCGGGCGGACGCGGCTTCCGGGGCTGGTCGGGCGGCTTCCGCACGGAGTTCGCCATCAGTGCCGAGCGGGCGACGCCCGGGTATCTGCCCGGCCCGGTGCGGCCGGGCACCTGGCACGTGGTGCTGGGCCCGTACACCGTCGCCCCGCAGGGCATGGAGTACGAGGTCACCGTCACCCTGCGGTACGGGGAGCAGGGCCGCGCCTCCAGGCCGGCGTATCCGCCGGAGCGGGCCGGAGGGCGCGGGCGCGCCTGGTACCGGGGCGACTGCCATCTGCACACCGTGCACTCCGACGGGCGGCGCACCCCGGCCGAGGTCGCGGCGGCGGCACGGGCCGCCGGGCTGGACTTCATCGCCACCACCGAGCACAACACCACCTCCGGGCACGGCGCCTGGGAGGGGTTGTGGGGAGATGACCTGCTGATCCTGTGCGGTGAGGAGGTGACCACCCGCAACGGCCACTACCTGGCGCTCGGCGTCGATCCGGGCACCTTCGTCGACTGGCGCTACCGGGCGCGCGACGACGCGTACGGGCGGTATGTGCGCAGGATCCACCGGGCGGGCGGGCTGGTCGTCCCGGCGCACCCCAACTGCCCGTTCGTGGGCTGCCAGTGGAAGTTCGGCTACGCGGAGGCGGACGCGGTGGAGGTGTGGAACGGGCCGTGGACGGCCGACGACGAGCTGGCCCTGGCCGCCTGGGACAACATGCTGGTGGAGTCCTGCCGCCGGGGAGGCGGGGGCGGGCGCGGGCGGTGGACACCGGCGATGGGCAACAGCGACGCCCACCGCGAACCGCAGGCCGTCGGCCTGCCGCAGACGGTCGTCCACGCCGGAGACCTGTCGCGCGCGGCCGTGCTGGAGGGCATACGGGCGGGCCGGAGCTGGCTGGCGGAGTCCTCGGGGATCGGTCTGGAGCTGTCGGCCACGGGCCCGCGCGGCGAGCACGCCGGGATCGGGGAGCGGCTGCGCCTCGCGCCGGACACCGCGGTGGCGGTGCGGCTGGAGGTGTCGGGGGTGCCGGACGGCACGGTGCGGCTGCTGACCGACCAGGGCGAGATGCGCTCGGAGCGCCTGCCCGCCTCGGGCTCCGGCACGGTCCTCTGGCGCACCACCGCCTCGCTGGCCGCGTATGTGCGAGCCGAGGTGCGCCACCCGGACCGGGGCGGCGGCACCGGGCTGCCGGGGCCGATGGCTGCGATGACCAACCCCCTGTGGCTGGAGGTCCTTTGACGTCCGGTGACCCGACCGATGGTCAACTCCCATGACGGACAAAGGTTTTGATCGTGTTCGGACATCTCCACATCTGTCGGGGCATCAGCTATCGGTTCCGTCGCGGGTTTGCGGTGACTGTGAGGAGAGGCAGGGGCACGGCTGACGTACCGACCCTTGACAAGGCACACTGTGCGCTGCGGGTCGTCACACTTCGCAGGGGGCACCATGGACGGCGAGGGGCACACCGGACGCGAACGACTGCGGCAGCCGGACAACGATCGTCACCGGCTGCGTTTCGCCGTGCTCGGACCGGTGCGTGCCTGGCGTGACGGCGAGCCGGTCGGCGTCGGCTCGCCCCAGCAGCGCGCCCTGCTCGCCGCCCTGCTGCTGCGCGGCGGGCAGACGGCCACCGCGCAGGAACTGGTGGACGCGCTGTGGGGCGAGGAGCCGCCGCAGCGCGCCCTGGCCGCACTGCGCACCTACGCCTCCCGGCTGCGCAAGGCGCTCGGCGCCGAGGCCCTGATCAGCGAGTCCGGCGGCTATGCGATCGGGCTGGGGCCCGGCACCGAGCTCGACGCGGACACGGCCGCCGCCCACGCTCTGGAGGCGGAGAAGGCCGCCTCCGGCGGCGACCGCCACCGGGCGCGCGAGCTGTACGGCCTGGCGCTGGCGCAGTGGGACGGCGAGCCCCTGGCCCACCTCCCCGGACCGTACGCGGAGAACCAGCGGACCCGGCTGGAGGAGTGGCGGCTGTCCCTGCTGGAGCACCGCCTCGACCTCGACCTCCAACTCGGCTCCCACGCCGAGGCGGTCAGCGAGCTGACCGCCCTGACCGCCGAGCACCCGCTGCGCGAGCGGCTGCGCGAGCTGCTGATGCTGGCGCTGTACCGCAGCGGCCGCCAGGCCGAGGCCCTGGCCGTCTACGCCGACACCCGGCGGCTGCTGGCCGAGGAGCTGGGGGTGGACCCCCGCCCGGAGCTGGCCGAGCTCCAGCAGCGCATCCTGCGGGCCGACGAGGAGCTGGCGCAGCCCGTCGAGGAGTCCGCGCCGCCGGGCACGGCCACATTCGTACGGCCCGCGCAACTGCCCGCGACCGTACCGGACTTCACCGGCCGCGCCGCCTTCGTCTCGGAGCTGGGCGACCAGCTCGTCACCGCCGAGAGCCGCGTCATGGCCGTCTCGGCGGTCGCGGGCATCGGCGGGGTGGGCAAGACCACCCTGGCCGTGCACGTCGCCCACGCCGCCCGTGACCGCTTCCCCGACGGCCAGCTCTACGCCGACCTCCAGGGCGCGGGCCCGGCCCCGGCGGAGCCGGAGGCGGTCCTGGGCGCGTTCCTGCGGGCCCTTGGCACTCCGGACTCCGCGATCCCCGACGGGGTGGAGGAGCGGGCCTCCCTCTACCGCTCGACACTGGCCGGGCGCCGCATCCTGACCCTGCTGGACAACGCCCGCGACGCCGCCCAGGTGCGCCCCCTGCTGCCGGGCACCGAGGGCTGCGCGGCACTGATCACCAGCCGGGTGCGGATGGTGGACCTGGCCGGCGCGCACCTGGTGGACCTGGACGTCATGAGCCCCGAGGAGGCCATGACGCTGTTCACGAAGATCGTCGGCGCCGACCGGGTGGGCGCCGAGCGCGAGGCCGCCATGGACACCGTCGCCGCCTGCGGCTTCCTGCCCCTGGCCATCCGCATCGCCGCCTCCCGCCTGGCCGCCCGCCGCACCTGGACGGTCTCCTTCCTGGCCCGCAGGCTCGCCGACGAGCGCCGCCGCCTGGACGAGCTCCAGGCCGGCGACCAGGCGGTCAAGGCCACCTTCGAACTGGGCTACGGACAGCTGGAGGCGGAGCAGGCCCGCGCCTTCCGCCTGCTGGGCCTGGCCGACGGCCCCGACATCTCCGTACAGGCCGCGTCCGCCATGCTGGACCGCACCCCGGAGGAGACCGAGGACCTGCTGGAGTCGCTGGTCGACACCTCCCTGCTGGAGTCGGCCGCCCCCGGCCGCTACCGCTACCACGATCTGGTCCGCCTCTACGCGCGCACCTGCGCGGAGCGCGACGAGGACCCCGCCTCGGAGCGGTCCGCCGCGCAGTCCCGGCTGCTGGACTTCTACCTGGCCACGGCGGCGGGCGTGTTCACCCTCGCGCGCCCGGGGGAAAGGACCGTGGCCCATCTGACGGCCACCGAGCACCCCGGCCTGGAGTTCGATGACCACGCCGCCGCACTGGACTGGCTGTTCACCGAGGCCGACTGCCTGTTGGCCTGCGTTGAGCAGTCGACGGAGAACGGCGCACTGCGCCGCGCGGCCGACCTGCTGATCGCTTCCAAGGACTTGGCCGACTCCGGAGTCCACTCGATGCGCTACGAGAGGGCCGCCGCCGCCCTGTGCCGGGCCTCCCAGGCTGCTGAGGACGCCTGGGCCGAGGGGCGTGCCCAGATCATGCTTACCCATGTTCATACCGTGGCGGGCCGCTTCGACCAGGCCGACGACAACGCACGGCGTGCCATGGAGCTGGCCGAGCGCACCGGCGATCCTGTGACGGGAGGCTACGCTCTCAACGACCGCGGCATCAGCGCTCTCTCCCGTAGCCGGTACGAAGAGGGCGAGAAGTATTTGGAACAGGCCATCGAGGTGTTCCGCGCGGACGGCAACCGTCCCAGTGAGGCCAGCGTGCTGTGCAACCTCTCACGGACTCACCTGGGTCTGGGGCGGACGGACAGCGCCATCCGGCTCGCCGAGCAGGGTGTGGCCATCTACGCCGACATGGGGATGACCATGCGGCTCGCGAACGCCCAGTACGCCCTGGCGATGGCCCTGACCGGTGCCGGGCATGCCACGGAGGCGCTTGACCAGCTCAACCAGGCCCTCCCGCTCTTCCGGGAGAGCCGCCAGCCGATGTGGGAGGGTGCGACCCACCTGCGGATGGCCGAGGCCTACATGGCGGCGCGGCGCCCCGCACAGGCGGCCTCCCATGCGGAGCAGGCCCTCGCACTGCGCGTGGTCGGTGGAGACTGGCGGCGCGGAAACGTACTGACGGTGCTGGGACGCGCTCTGGACGCACTGGGTCAGACGGACCGGGCGCGGGCGTGCTGGCAGGACGCCCTGGAGATCTTCGAGTCCTTGAACTCTCCGGAGGCCGCTGTAGTGCGGAAACTGCTGTCACCGGCCGTCGCCGCGTAACAGGGCGAGCGGGTCCGCGATCTTCGGCGGTGGGCGTTCATCGATTGTTTATCGCCGCCCGCCATGCTTATACATGTCGATCCGCCGCGTCGGGGGGCAGGCGAGTCGACGGCCTGGCATCCCCTGAACCAATGGGATGAGCAGCCCGAAGAGCGCGTCCGGCGGCCCACGGGGGAGCCGCCGGACGCGCTCTGGACCTCCCGCCACCAGAAAGAGGAAGTTGGTCCACATGAGCGACACCGGCAAGAAGATCGCG
The DNA here is from genome assembly GCF_054072955.1 of Streptomyces sp. SS8. Taxonomy (NCBI): domain Bacteria; kingdom Bacillati; phylum Actinomycetota; class Actinomycetes; order Kitasatosporales; family Streptomycetaceae; genus Streptomyces; species Streptomyces sp. SS8. The sequence goes on along the minus strand of NZ_JBSVCZ010000035.1, from coordinate 591 downwards.
AAGGACGGCCCGCAGCTCGAGAACCACGCGCCGGCTCCTGGCGAGGACGGTTCCACGTCCCAGGAGAACCACGCCTCGGGCGGTGAGGTCACCACTCTGGAGAACCACGCGCCCGGGGACAGCGCCAACTAAGCCATATCTCATGGGGGATGCACGGGACCGGTCCCGGCGGCGAGGAGGGGGAGCCGCTGCGACCGGTCCCTGTCATGTGCGCCCGGGCGATTACCGGACAGTTGTGTGCGGAAGAACAGGACCGTACCCCCTGCGAGATATCTTCGCCTCCGTGAACCGCGAACCTTCAAGCCTTACTTCGCACCAAGGAGTCCGCATGACCCGCGTGAAGAGAATCCTGACCGCCTTTGCAATGGCTGTAGCGATAACGGGTGTCAGCGCGGTCCCAGCGCTGGCCGAGAATCACACGCCGATCCCCTCGCCCTCCCAGCCGGCAGGGAACTGAGGCGGGCCCGGAAGGAGACTTCCGGGCATCGGTCGGGGTGGGGCGGGGGGGGGGGGGGCCCCCCCCCCCCCCGGGGGGGGGGCCCCCGCCGGGGGCCCGCCCGGGGGGGGGGGGGGGGCGCGGGGGCCCCCCCC
>NZ_JBSVCZ010000034.1:0-54588 GCF_054072955.1 Streptomyces sp. SS8 | reverse complement strand
CCCCCTCACCGCCGCCCCCCCGGGGCCCCCCGGGGGGCCCCCCCGCCCCCCCACCCCCCCCCCGCCCCCCCCCCGGCGCCGCCCCCCCCCCCCCCGGGGGCCGGCCCCCCCGCCACCGGTGCGGTGCGGGCTCCGGCCCACCGTCGCGGTGTGCCGGAGCCCGGGGGTCACTCGACCCCGGCGTTGAGGAAGATCCCGCCGTCGACCACGAGGGTCTGGCCGGTGATCCAGCCGGAGTCGTCGGAGGTGAGGAAGGCCGCCGCTCCCCCGATGTCCTCGGGTGTGCCCAGCCGCCCCATCGGATAGCGCCCGGCCACCTCCTCCTCGCGCCCCTCGTAGAGCGCGGCCGCGAACTTCGTCTTCACCACGGCCGGGGCGATGGCGTTGGCCCGCACGCCCGGCGACAGCTCGTGGGCGAGCTGGAGGGTGAGGTTGACCATCGCCGCCTTGCTGATGCCGTAGGCGCCGATGAAGGGCGAGGCGGACAGCCCCGCGACGGAGGCGATGTTGACGATGGTGCCGCCGTGCTCCTTCTGCCAGGCCGCCCAGGTGCGCTGGGCGAACCCGAGCGCGGAGAGGACGTTGGTGTCGAAGACCTTGCGGGCGACGTTCAGGTCCAGCTCCGCGATGGGCCCGAAGACCGGGTTGGTGCCCGCGTTGTTGACCAGGTGGTCGACGCGGCCGAACGCCTCCATGGTGCGCTCGACGGCCTCCGCCTGGTGGGCCTCGTCGTGGGCCTTACCCGCCACGCCGATGGCCCGGTCCGCGCCGAGCCGCTTCACCGCCTCGGCGAGGGCGTCCTCGTTTCGGCCGGTGATGCACACCCGGTCGCCGCGGGCCACGAGCGCCTCGGCGATGCCGTAGCCGATGCCGCGGCTCGCCCCGGTGATCAGGGCGACCCTGCCGCTGTCCTGCACTGCCATGAGCTTTTTCCGTTCCGTCGTTTTCGCGGTGCGGCCGTCGGCGGCCGTCAGTTGAGCGGGCCGCCGGCCACGTACAGCACCTGGCCGGAGACGAAACCGGCCTCCTCGCCGGTGAAGAACGCGATGGCGTTGGCGATGTCCTCGGGCCTTCCCACGCGCTGGACGGGGATCTGGGAGGCGGCGGCCTTCTGGAAGTCCTCGAAGTCCATGCCGACGCGGGCGGCGGTGGCCGCGGTCATCTCGGTGACGATGAAACCGGGGGCCACGGCGTTGGCGGTGATGCCGAACTTGCCCAGCTCCTTGGCGAGGGTCTTGGTGAAGCCCTGCAGACCTGCCTTGGCGGCGGCGTAGTTGGCCTGGCCGCGGTTGCCGAGCGCGGAGCTGGAGGAGAGGTTGACGATCCGTCCGAAGCCGGCGTCGACCATGTGCTTCTGGCAGGCCCGGGACATCAGGAAGGCACCGCGCAGGTGCACGTTCATGACGGTGTCCCAGTCGGAGTCGCTCATCTTGAACAGCAGGTTGTCGCGGAGCACTCCGGCGTTGTTGACCAGGACGGTCGGCGCTCCCAGCTCGCCGGCGACCCGCGCGACGGCGGCCTCCACCTGCTCGGCGTCCGACACGTCGCAGCCGACCGCCAGCGCCCTGCCGCCCGCCGCGGTGATCTTCTCCACGACGTCCGCGCAGGCCGACTCGTCCAGGTCGAGCACGGCGACGGCCCGGCCCTCGGCGGCGAGCCGGACGGCGGTGGCGGCGCCGATCCCCCGGGCTCCGCCCGTGACGATCGCGACACGCTGCTCGGTGGTGGGCATGCTGGTTCTCCTCGCACTCGAATGGGTGAGCAACCGCTTAGTACCTTCGGCAGACGTGACGCTAGAAGCACGGACACGCTGTGTCAACGGCCGAAGGCACGGTGAGGCCCAGCCCACGTCCGGGCCTCCGCCCCCTCCGGTGCGCCGGGTACGGCCAGGAGCGTGTGGTGCGCCCGCTCAGCGCACCAGCACCTCCAGCAGCCGCTCGGTCTCCGCCTCGGGGTCGGCGGTCAGACCGGTGTGCACCGGGCCCGGCTGGAGGACGGTGGAGCGGGGGGCGACCAGCCACCGGAAGCGCCGCCCGGCGTCGTCGGCCGCGGCCTGCCCGGCCTCCGCCCCGCCGCGGCACAGGCACTCCACCGCGTGCAGGGCCGCCCGCACCCCCTCGACGTCGGCGTGCGGATCGAGCGCCCGCAGCCGTTCGGCGTCCAGATGGGTTCGGGCCGCGACGAAGGAGCGGGCCCGGCAGTAGACGACGACCCCGGCGTTGATCATCTCGCCGCGCTCCACTCGTGGGACCAGACGCAGCACGGCGTACTCGAAGACGTCACGCCCGCCGAACTGCCCGCTCACCGCGTCCCTCCGCCCTTGTTCAGCCCGCTGACGGCGTCCGCCCAGTCCTTCAGCCAGCCGGGCGCCCTGGAGGGCCCGTCCTGGCTCGGAGCACCGACGGTGATCCGCTCGTGGACCGTACCGGCCCGGGCGGCCAGCACCTCGGTGTAGGCGCGGCGCAGCTCCTCCGGGGTGTCGAAGCCGGGCTCACCTGCCAGCCACTCGTCGGGGATGTCGGCCGCGCATTCGGCCAGCAGTTCCCGCGTCACCCGCGGCGCCAGCTCGGCGGCGGCCGAGACGATGTCCGGGCCCATGGGCGCCAGGGCGTGGTCGGAGGCGTCGTACGGCTTGTCGGCAGCGCTGGCCGCGGTGGCCCAGTTGTGGTGCCAGATCAGGCTGGCGCCGTGGTCGATGAGCCACAGGTCTCCGTGCCAGACCAGCATGTTGGGGTTGCGCCAGGAGCGGTCGACGTTGCCCGTCAGGGCGTCGAACCACACCACGCGCCCCGCCTCCCGCGCGTCCACCCGGTAGGCGAGCGGGTCGAAGCCCATCGAGCCGGGCAGGAAGTCCATTCCCAGGTTCAGCCCGCCGCTGGCCTTGAGCAGTTCCTGCACCTCCTGGTCGGGCTCGCCCAGACCGATCACCGGATCCAGCCGCACGCGCACCAGATCGGGCACGCGCAGACCGAGCCGCTGGGCGAGCCGCCCGCACAGCACCTCCGCAACCAGGGTCTTGCGGCCCTGCCCGGCTCCGGTGAACTTCACGACATAGGTGCCCAGGTCGTCGGCCTCGACGATGCCGGGCAGCGATCCGCCCTCGCGCAGGGGTGTCACATAGCGCGTGGCGGTGACTTCGGGAAGCATTTTCACAGGCTATCCGACGTGCCAGCCTTGCAATCCACGGTCGGCCCCAGAAGCCCCCGGACCGGCGACCCCGCCGGAACCACTCCCGAACCACCCTGGGGAGAATCTGGGGAGTTTCAGCCGCCGCCCGGCCTCCCCCGCCTGCCCAGCAGTCCGTCCATGACGGTGCGCCCCTTACTCCCGGCCTCCGGCATGAAGTGAGCGTAGTAACCGAGCGTGACGGCCGGCGAAGAGTGCCCGAGCCACCGCGCCAGGGTCACCACGGACTCCCCCGCCTCCAACATGACCGAGGCGTAGGTGTGCCGCAGCACATGGAAGCCGTCCCTCGGCGCCGCCTCCCGCGGAACAGCGCGGGGTGCCCGACCACAAGATTGGTTATGGAATTCGTTTTCATGTAATCTCCGGCGAGACGCCCCCGACCGGAGGAACACCATGGCCGTACCCAAGCGGAAGATGTCCCGCAGCAACACCCGCCACCGCCGCGCCCAGTGGAAGGCCCGCACCCCGCGACTGGTGCCGATCACCGTGGACGGCACGTCTTACCTGGTTCCGCAGCACCTGGTCAGGGCCTACCAGCGCGGCCTGCTGCGACCCGAGGACTGAGAACGGCATGACACACCAGCGCCTGCCGGTGACCGTCCTGTCCGGGTTCCTCGGCGCGGGCAAGACCACCCTGCTCAACCATGTCCTGGCCAACCGCCAGGGCCTGCGGGTGGCGGTCATCGTCAACGACATGAGCGAGGTCAACATCGACGCCGCCCTGGTGCGCGGCGGCCAGGCGGCTCTGTCGCGCACCGAGGAGCGCCTGGTGGAGATGACCAACGGGTGCATCTGCTGCACCCTGCGCGACGACCTGCTGGAGGAGGCCGACCGCCTCGCCCGCGAGGGACGGTTCGACCACCTGCTCATCGAGTCCAGCGGCATCTCCGAGCCGATGCCGGTCGCCGCCACCTTCGCCTTTCCCCGCGACGACGGCGCCACCCTGGCGGACCTCGCCGACCTGGACACCATGGTCACCCTCGTCGACGCCGCGAACTTCCTGCCGGAACTGACCGCCGGGGACGGGCTCGCCGAGCGGGGCCTGGACCAGTACGAGGACGACGAGCGCACCGTCAGCGACCTGCTGATGGACCAGATCGAGTTCGCCGACGTCATCGTCCTCAACAAGCTCGACCTCGTCGGCGCCGGGGACGCCGACCGGCTGCGGGCCGCCCTCACCCGGCTCAACCCGGCCGCCCGCATCGTGCCCGCCGTCCACGGGCGGGTGGACCTCGGCGAGGTCCTGGGCACCGGGCTGTTCGACCTGGGGAAGGCGCAGCAGGCGCCGGGCTGGGTGATGGAGCTCAACGGCGACCACGTGCCGGAGACCGAGGAGTACGGCATCTCCTCCACCGTCTTCCGCTCCGAGAGGCCCTTCCACCCCGAGAGGCTGTGGTCCTTCGTGACCGAGCGCCTCGACAGTGGGGAGTTCGGGCAGGTCCTGCGCTCCAAGGGCTTCTTCCGCCTGGCCTCCCGCCCGCATGTGACCGGGCTGTGGTCCCAGGCCGGCTCCGTCACCCGCTTCGAGCCCTCCGGTGCCCGCGAGGCAGGAGACGGCCAGGGGCAGGAACTGGTGTTCATCGGCACCGGCCTGCGTCCGGAAGCGCTCGAGGCCGCCCTGTCCGCGTGCCTGCTGGCCGACGGCGAGGCGGCTCCGCCCCACGATCCGTTCCCCGTGTGGGACACCCACGGCATCGAGGACGCCTGCGAACACGACCACCCGCAGCCGCTGCCGGCGGCGTGACGGACTCCGGGCCGGGCGGTGGTGCAGCCACGGCACCGCCCGGCCCGGCCCCGGCCGGCGCACCGCGCCCGGACACGGGCCGAGCGATGGGAGCGCGGGACCGTCGGGGAGTTCGGCGGCCCTTCGCTGCCAGTACCGCGTGGCCTCGGCCCGGCCCCGGCCGTCGGCCGCGGCGGAACACTCATGTGCCCGCTCGGCGAAGGCCGCGGGCGGTGACACCCCGAAGGACGGGGTCGGCAGGAAAACGAAAACCGTTTCCCATAGAATGTCACCATGTCCAGTGACGCCACGTCACCGACGGGCTTCCCCGCCCCCGGGGGAGGATTCGCACCCCCTGAGCTACAGGAGTTCCGCGCGACGCGGCGGCCCCAGGGAGAGCCGCGGACACGGAAGGGGCCGGCCCCGCCCCCTTCCCGCGGCGGGACCGCCCCGCGGGCGCGCGCACTGCCCGCGGAGACGCCCGAGAGTCGGCCCGCCGCTCGAACACACCGGGGCACCCCGGCAAACGACGCCCCCCGGCCCTCCGACCGGTGGTCCCCGCTCCCCGGAACCCGCCGACGGCAGGCGACGGTCCTGCGATTACTCGAAGGGCTGGATGTGTTCGCCGGTGCCCGGCAGATCCACCGGCACCTCCAGCGCCAGGGGAATCCGGTCAGCCTGAGCACCGTGTACCGGGCGCTCGCCGCTCTGGAACGCCTCGGCCTGGTCGATGTCGTGCGCGACGGCAGCGGGGGGAAGTCCTACCGCTACAGGGACACCACCGAACACCGGCACTACCTGGTCTGCCGCAGCTGCGGGCACAACGTGCCCGTCCCCTGCCGGGAGTTCGAGGAGTGGCTGGCGGCTGCGCAGCGGCAGCACGGGTTCGTCGACGTACGCCACGTGCTCGTCTTCGAAGGACGGTGCCGGAAGTGCCCGGACGGACGGACAGCCTGACAGCCCGCATCCCGCCGACCGGAGCGAGCGGGCCGCAAAGCCCCGGCGGCGGTTCCGCTGCACCGCGCAGCCGCCGGTCCTCAGTGCTCGTCCCAGTGGCCCTCGTGGAGGGCGTGCCGGCATCCATCGTGGACGTAATCGATGTGGTCACCGTGCGGGACGGCGACGTGGCCGCAGCTCCCGCCGTGCCGGTGCGGGTGGTCACCGTGGACCGCGTGCCCTTCGGGCTCGCACTCGTCGACGTGACCCTCGTGGACGCGGTGGATGTGGCCTTCGTGCACGTAGTCGGTGTGGTCGCCGTGCCCGAAGGCGACGTGGCCGCAGCCCTCGCCGTGCCGGTGCGGGTGCTGGGTATGGGGGGCGTGTGCGGTAGCCATGTCCTTCGCCTGCCTGTCGGAGCGTTCTGGACGCCTTGGCCGCGTATGACTCAGGTTCCAGGTTCCTCCCGACCGGTGGTTTCTTCAAATCCCACCTGCTCCACGACGGCCGGCGCCGCCCCCGCCGCGTCATACGGGACCGTCCTCGAGCGGGGGGTCGAAGAAGGCTCTCCAGCCCTCCCGGCCCAGCGGCGGTTCCGCGTCGGTGAGCAGCGCGTCGTCCAGCACCGGGCGGTTGCGTCCCCCGTCGGGGCCGACGCCGGTGAAGACGGCCTCGCTGCGCCGCTCACCGCGGTGGTCGTCCCGGAACCACGAGGCGAACGTGCGGCATTTCGGCGAGGCCGTCTCCCGGGCACGCCGGGCATCCGCGCGGAGTGTGACTGCCGGTGAACTCAGGGGCCCTCGGTGAGCTGCTCGGTCCAGATGGTCTTGCCACCGGGGGTGTAGCGGCTGCCCCAGCGGTGGGCGAGCTGGGAGATGAGGAACAGACCGCGGCCGCCCTCCTCGGACAGGCGGGCGCGGCGCAGGTAGGGCTGGGACTGGCTGGGGTCGGAGACCTCGCAGACGAGCCGGTGGTTCCTGATCAGCCGCAGGCCGATGGGGCCGCCGGCGTAGCGGACGGCTTTGGTGACCAGTTCGCTGACGATCAGCTCGGTGGTGAAGTCCAGCTCGCCCAGGTCCCACTCCGCCAGCTGGGCGGAGGCCAGGGCCCGGGCGCGTGCGACGAGGCTGGGGTCGGCGGGCAGTCGCCAGAAGGCCGTGTCCCCGGGCGGCACCCGGTCCACACGGGCCAGGAGCAGGGCGAGGTCCTCGTCACGGTTCTGCTCCCGCAGGCGGGCAAGGAGGCGGGGGCCGACCTCGCTCAACGGCTGTTCGGTGCTCGCGGCGGTCCGGGCGCTCTCGCACATCCGCTCCAGGTCCCGCTCGGTGTTCCGCACCGCCGCGGTGAGCGGTCCGCTGTGGAAGGCGAGGACATCGCCCGGCCGCAGGAGCAGTTCCACCGGTTCGAAGGGTTCGGTGCCCCCTCCCAGCGGCGGCCCGGGACGGAGTTCGACGTCGTCCGCCGCGCAGCCCCGCCTCCTGGCCAGGACGGGGCCGGGGTGCCCGGCACTGGCGACGAGGCACCGTCCGGTGACCGGGTCGTAGGCGGCGTACAGGCAGGTCGCTCCGTGCAGGGAGCTAACGGCCGGTCCCGCCCGGTGCCTCTCGTCCTCACCGATGCGGGTCACCAGGTCGTCCAGATGGCTCAGCAGCTCGTCGGGCGGCGGGTCCAGGTCGGCCAGGGTCTGCACCGCCGACCGCAGCCGTCCCATGGCGCCGGCGGCGTTCACTCCGTGCCCGGCGACCTTGCCCACCACGAAGGCCACCCGGACCCCGGACAGCCGGATCACGTCGTACCAGCTCCCGCCGGTGCCGGCCGCGGTACTGGCCGGCGCGTACATCCCCGAGGTCTCCGCCGCCGCCAGACGCACCACCGGAGGAGGCAGCAGGCTGCGCTGCAGAGCCTCGGCCGTGCGCCGCTCCCGGGTGTACCGGCGGGCGTTGTCCAGGCCCAGGGCCAGCCGGGAGCCGATCTCCTCGGCCAGGGTCGCGTCGCCCCGGTCGAACGGCATCCGGTCCCCGGTCCGCCACAGCGGCACGGCCCCCAGCACGGTCCCGCGTGCCCGCAGCGGGAGGACCAGGAAGGAGGTCGCGGCCTCGGGCAGGGTCAGCCGGGACCGGCGCGGATCCCGTGCCGCCGCCCTCCTCAGTCCGCTCAGGTCCGGCATGATGCCGGCCGACCCCCGCAGCAGGTGCTCCCGCTCGACGTCCCCGATCGAGAACGTCTCCCCGAGGCCGTAGACTTCCTCGGGCCACATTCCCTCCCCGGCGGCCACGGCGACGCGCCTCATGGAGGCGTCCGCGGCGAACTCCCCGAGCTCCTCCCCGGCCAGCACGTCCTCGGTCAGATCGACCGCACCCAGATCGGCGAACACCGGCACCAGCAGGTCGACCAGTTCCTCGGCGTTGCGCGCCACGTCCAGCGAACCGCCGACGCGTACCGCCGCCGCGTGCAGCAGGTCCAGCCGCTGCTGTGCGCGCGGACTGGAGGCCAGCACACCGCCTCCGGCCAGGGCCACCCGCATCCCGAACTCGTCCTCGAGTTCGGCTCCCGCCGCGGGCACCAGCCAGACGAGGAAACGCGCCCCGCCTCCACCTGCGAGCGCGAACACGCTCACGTCCACGTCCACCCGGCCGCCGCCGACGCGCCGTAGCACCACGCGCCCGTCGCTGCGACGGCCGTGCCCGGCGCTCTCCGCCAGCCGCGCCCACTCCGAAGGCTCCTCGAGGAAGGAGCCCAGCTCCCTGCCGCTGAGCTCCCCGGCCGAGCCGCCCAGCAACTCCAGCACGGGCTGCGTGCACGTCATCACCGCACCGGCGGTGTCCAGCACCAGCTCGGCGGGCTGCCCCCAGCCCGCCGCCCCGGTTCCGGGGGGACCGCCACGGCCGGTCATACGCCTCCCAGCACGATGTCGTCACAAAGCCCCGTGCTTCCCAGGAGAAGACCTCGCTCCGTCCGCCGCAACCCGGCTGCGCCCCGAGGGGCAGGCGGCGGTCCGCCCCGGCAGGGCCTGCCGGGGCCCTCACCCCCGGCCCCGGGCGAACGCCTCTGCGCTCCTCCGCCACGGGGCCCCGCCGGCCGGGGAAGTACCCAGACGTGCCCAGGCGCCTCACCGGTCAGCACCTCGTGGGGCGGGCCGTCCCCGGCCGGCCGGCGTGGGGCAGCAGGCAGCGGCCGGACCGTCCGGCCGCCGCCGGATCGCGGGTGACGTACACGGCCCTCTCCCCGGTCACGGGACCGCCGCAACACTCGTCACACCGTCCACGGCAGTCACGCGTCGCGATGACACCGACGTGCCCGACCCGCATCGACGACATGCCGCGTATACGAGGGCACAGCTTCCCTCCGGGGAGGATCCGGGAGGATCCGCGCCACCGGGGAGTCCCTGGGAAGGATCGACCGTGCAACCCGGCACATCCCGGAAAGACGCCGAAAGGCTTGTCCGCGCAGGTCACTCATAGAATTGGCCGCGTCATCGCAGGTCAGCGCCGCCGGGTGGGCAACTTTGCGATATAGGCGCCCATGTCGTCGGCCTCGATGATGCCGGGCAGCGAGCCGCCCTCGCGCAGGAGTGTCACATGGCGCGTGGCGGTGACTTCGGGAAGCATTTTCCCAGGCCATCGGACGTGCCGACCTTGCGATCAACGGCTTTCTCCAAGGGTCCCGGGGCCGGGATCCCGCCGGAACCACTCCTGAGCCGCCCGGGGAGAATCCGGGGGTTTCAGCCGACACCCGACTCCCCCGCTCTCCGGCAGTGGCGCGCGCCACCGGCACGGTGTTCGGGCACTCTCGACGACACCGGCACACGTGCCGCCGCACCCCCTTCCGCCACCTTCCGAACCCCGCGCAAAAAATTCTCCAGAGACTGTTATTCTGCGTGACCAAGCGTCTCCGGAGGGGCATGGTGGCGAAACAAGAGAGAGCCTTCAGGACCCAGGAGAGGTTCCTGGACGCGTCGGCCGAGGAGTTCTCGCGGCACGGCTACGCGGGAGCCAACCTGCAGCGCATCGCAGCCCATGTCGGCATGACCAAGGGCGCCCTGTACGCCCACTTCTCGTCCAAGAACGCCCTCGCCGCCGTGTTCATTTCCGAGTTCGACCAGATATGGCGCGAACTGCTGCAGGACATGAGCGACAGCGACCCGCCGCTGACGAACCTGCAGCGCCTCACGGCAGGCTTCCTGCGTCACATGCACACGGACATCCGCTTCCGCGCCGGCCTCCGCCTCGTCTGCGAGGAGGCCTGTACCCGGGGGAAGGCTCCGGCCGTGATGGCCGACCTGTCGGCCGTACTGACCCAGATCGTCGGCGAGGCCCAGGAGCAGGAGGAGCTGACCGCCGCGCAGAGTCCGGAACTGATCAGCTCACTGGTCCTGTCGCTGATCTTCGGCACGTACCACACCACGGCACTGGACGACCCCTTCGACGGCACCGAACAGGTCTGCCAGGTGCTGCGGCTGCTCTCGCGAAACACCACGGCGCCGGCCGACCGGCCCGAAGGGCCCTGCCGCGCCCGGTGAGAGCACCGCCCCGCCGGAGGGCGACGCCACCGCGCACCTACCGTCAGCTTCCGGTCACGCCAGGCATCGCCCGCGCACCGCAGGACGTCGCCGGCCAGCCGGTCCCGACTTCCGGGATCGGCGACCGAAATGTCCATGCGAAGCCCGTGGGCTCGTGAAACAGCGGTGCCCCGAGTGATCGGAGGCGCGGCGCGGGCCCTCGGACGCCACAGCCCGCAGCGGCCACGCCATACTGAAGCCTTCGGTTTTCCGCCATTCTGAAGTAAGATTCCTTCTCAAAGGTATGTAACCGGACCGCCGACCATGCCCGAGACCCGGGGAGAGGCAAGGCATGGGTTGTTCTGTTTCCCGACGAGAGGGCGACAACGGCCCGACCCCCTCGCCGCACGCGGGGCTGGGGCGGGAGGAGGGCGGCTCCGCCCCCGCCTCCGGAGCCCGCCGGGGCCCGTGCCGATTCGGTCCGGCGGAGCGATGACCGGGAGGGACGGCGCGGTGCCGGTGTACCGGGCGGACGGGAGCCCTCTGGATCGCGTCGGCGGACATCAGGAAACCACTTCTGCAAAGAGCGTCGGGATGATAAATCGCGTGACCCCGTGGCCGCCGACTTCGCATCGGGAGAAGACGCTCAAGCAGGAGCGCGCGGTACGGACGCGGGAGCGCGTGCTGGACGCCGCCGCCAAGGCGTTCGCCGTCAAGGGATACCCAGCCGTCACCATCCTGGACGTGGCCCGTTCCGCGGGGATGACCAAGGGCGCGGTCTACTTCCACTACGACAACAAGGAAGCCCTGGCGGTCGCGGTCACCGACCTGTTCTACCGCCGGATCGCGGCCATCGCCGACTCCGTCGAGGAGTTGGGGCTCCCACCCGTCAGCTCCGTGGTCGAGCTCCTGATCCGGACGGCCGTGGCCTTCCGCGACGAGACCGTGCTCCAGGCCGGGGCGCGTCTGCAGTTGGAGCGGCAAGTGACAGGCGTCCGGCTCCCGGTCCCGTACGAGGCGTACACGGACCTGATCACCTCCTGGCTGGCGAGGCTGGAGAGGACGGGCCCGCGGGACGGCTCCCCCTCCCCCACCACGCTCGCCACCGTCCTGGTGTCCGCCTTCTTCGGCGCGCAGCACATCTCATGGGTGCTCAACAACCGTGCCGATCTCCCGGAGCGGACCGTCGCGATGCTGCGGACGATCATTCCCTGCACCGAGGAGGACATCGACCTGTGCCCGTCCGCCCCGCGCCGCTGAGGGACGGGGCGCCCGGCGGCGGGTGGGCGCGGTGCGACCCGGGCCGAGGGCCTCCTCATCCGGCCCCGCCGGTCGGCCAGCCGAGCCGCGTGGACGCGTGGCGCACCGCCTCCTCCGTGGTCAGCCGCGCGCCGCGCTCGAACGCCCGTGTGAAGGCGGGATCGCCCAGGGTCTCCCGGGCCGCCGCCGCGATGCGGTCGACATCACCGCGCTCGGCGGGTGGCAGCGGAGCTCCCAGGCCGCGCCGCGCCTCGTTCGCCGCCCCGAGCAGCACGGCCGCGCACTCGGCGGCCTGCCCGTGACCGCGGCCGAGCAGCGCCGCCGCTCCCGCGAGGCCTTCCAGGGAGAGGGCGAGAGCGCGGGGCTCGCCCAGGGATCGGGCGATCTCCAGGCCGCGCAGATGACAGGCTGCGGACCGGTCCGCATCGCCGCGGAGTTCGGCCACGAAGCCGAGTTCGGCGAGGAGCAGATGGTCGCCCGCCTCCGAGGACACGTCCGCGTAGCCGTCTCGGATGCGCGTCAGGTGCGCCTCGGCGCCGTCGAGGTCCCCGGAGCGGCGCGCGCCGAGTGCGAGGCCCATCTCCGAATGGATCTCGCCGTACTTGTAGCCCTGCGCCACGGCGATGCGGCGTGCCTGCTCGTGCAGATCGCGGCCCCGTTCCCAGTCGTGGGCCAGCAGCGCGAGCCGGCCGAGTCCGGACAGCCGGGCCGACACCTCCGTCTCCAGGCCCAGTTCCCTCGCTATGCCCAGCCCTTCACGCTGACGGCGTGCCGCGTCCTCGTAGTCACCTCTGATCTCGGCGAGCACGGCGAGTGGTGTGACGGTCTGCAACTCCCCCCAGCGGTCCCCTAGTTCGCGGAAGATTTCGGCGCTGCGCAGGCCGTCGCGGCCGAGTCCCGTGAGGTCGCCGCGGATCAGCGCGAGTGCCGCCCGCAGGCCGAGGGCGGCGGCGGTCCCCCATCGGTCGCCCGCCGCGGTCAGGAGGCCGAGGGCGCGCGTGTTCAGTCCGTCACCGGCGGCTGCTTCGCCCGCGCTGAACATCCCGTACGCGCACAGCCACAGGGCGCGGGCGCTGCGCACGGGGTCGGGGACGGCGTCGGCGGCCGCGTCGAGGTCCGCCTCGGTGCGGTCGCCGGTGAGCAGCGCGAACGCGGCGTGCAGCAGAACGGGTTCCGGCGCCTTGTCCCCGGCCGCGGCCAGGACGGCCGCCAGACTGCGGCGGGCCTCGGTGAAGCGGCCGCACAACAGCCACCACCAGGACAGGGCGGTGACGAGCCTCACCGCTTCGTCGGCCCGACCCTCGGCCGCCCGGCGGACCCCCTCGTCGAGTGCCGCGCGTAGATTGCCGGCCTCGGCGTCCAGACGGGCGAGCCAGGTCCGCTGGTCCGCGCCTCGCAGCCCGGGCTCGGCACGCTCGGCGAGTGCGAGGTAGTGGCGCAGATGACGGTCCCGTACGGCGGTGAGGTCCTCCATCTCGTGCAGCCGCTCCGCCGCGTACGCGGTGACGGACTCCAGCAGCCGGTAGCGGGGCCCGGCGGGGCCGTTCACGACGACCACCAGTGACCGGTCGACCAACCGCGTCACCAGATCGAGTACTTCCTCGCGGGCGACACCGTCGCCCGCGCACGTCGCCTCGGCTGCTTCCAGGTCGCAGCCGTCGCTGTGCACCGCGAGGCGGCGCAGGACGATCCGCTCCGGCGCGCTGAGCAGCTCCCAGCTCCAGTCGATCATGGCCCGCAGGGTCTGCTGGCGGGCGGGTACGCCCCGCTGCCGGGATGTCGTCAGCACCCGGAACCGGTCGCCGAGACGGGCCGCCAGTTCCTTCACTCCCAGAGCGCGCACACGGGTGGCCGCGAGTTCGAGGGCGAGCGGGATGCCGTCGAGGCGGCGGCAGATCTCGGTGACGGCCTCCTGGTCGGACGTCTCCCGTTCAAGACGGAAACCGGGAGCGGACGCGGCGGCGCGTTCGGCGAACAGACGTACGGCGTCGGCGGTCCGCAGGGGCTCGACCAGGAACACGGCCTCTCCGGCCAGGCCGAGCGGCTCCTGGCTGGTGGCCAGCACGCGCAGGCCGGGCGCGGTGCGCAGCAGCAGCTCGGCCAGTTCGGCGGCGCCGTCGACGACATGCTCGCAGTTGTCCAGGACGAGCAGGGCCCGGCGGTCCCGCAGGGCGGCTGCGAGCCGCTGTGCGGGGGGCCGCTCCCCGGCCCCGTTGCCCGGCAGGGCGGAGGGGGTGTCCTCCCGGATGCCCAGGGTGGCGGCGGCGATCTGGGCGAGGTCCGCGGAGGTTCCGGTGCGGACGCCGGCGAACTCCACGAGCCAGACGCCGTCGGGGTATCCGCCGGCCGTGGCGCCGGCCGCCGCCACGGCCAGGCGGGTCTTGCCGACGCCGCCGGGCCCGGTGAGGGTCACCAGGCGTGCGGTGTCCAGGAGCCGGGAGAGGCGGGAGAGGGCCTGGTCCCGGCCGATGAGCGGGGTGAGCGGGACGGGCAGGTTCGAGTCGGGACCCGCTGCGGGCGGTGGCGCGGCCGGCACGGAAGCCGTCCCGGCCCGGGCGGAGTCCGGTGCGGCCGGCACCGGGGGGAGCGGGTCCCGGCGGAGCACCGGGTCCTGGCGGAGCACCGCCTGGTGCAGTGCGCCGAGTTCGGGGCCGGGGTCGACGCCCAGCTCCTCGGCCAACCGGGCTCGCAGGTCCTCGTACGACGCCAGGGCCTCGCTCTGGCGGCCCGCGAGGTAGAGAGCCCGTATCTGGACGGCGCGCAAGCGCTCCCTCAGCGGGTGCCGGGCCACCAGGTCGGCCAGCTCCCCCGCGAGGAGTACATGGTCTCCCGCCGCCAGCCGCGCCTCGGCCTGTTCCTCCAGAACGGACAGCCTCTGCTCGGTGAGGCGGTGCGCGGGCCCCCGTGCGAACTCCTCGTCCGCGAAGTCCGCGTACGCGGGCCCCCGCCACAGGCCGAGGGCCTCGGTGAGCAGCGCCGCCCGTGCGCGGGGATCGCCTACGGGCCCGGCCTCGGCCACGAGGGCCCGGAAGCGGTCGGCGTCCACCTCGTCGACAGCCGGGTCGAGCCGCAGGCGGTAGCCCGGCCCCTCCCGCACCACGCGGTCCCGGCCCAGGACACGGCGCAGTTGGGAGACCTTGGCCTGGAGGGCTCCCGCCGGTTTGCCCGGCGGTCCGTCGCCCCACAGGTCGTGGACGAGGCGGTCCACGGACACCGGATCCCCACCGTGCGCGAGCAGGTCCGCCAGCAGCGTCCGGACCTTGGCCTCGGGAACCCTGACCGCCTTCCCCTCGTCGTCCCACACCGCGAGTGGCCCGAGTAACCCAAACCGCATGTGAGCCACGGTACACGCCCGGTTCGCGCCGCGCGCCCGCGCGCTCCGGCCCTTCCTCATCCGTCACACCCGCTCTCCGGGGGAGGCCGTCAGCGGACCGTCAGCGGCTCCGAAGTCCCTCCGAAGCGCCATCACGCACAGTCTTTCCGCCGGATGACGTGGCGCTCCCGGGAAGTACAGGGCGCCGGAAGGGAGCGGCGGGCATGACCAGGTACGCGGGGAGGAGGGCGGTCGTCGTCGGCCAGGCCACCGGTATCGACCTGGCCATCGCCAAGCGTCTCGTGGAGGGGGGCGCGGAGGTCCTGCTGACCGCCCGTACCCCTCGGGAGCGCGCGTACGCGAGCGCCGAGCTGGGTTCCGCGGCCCGGGTCGTCCCCCCTTCCGCCGTCGAGCACGGCCCCTGGCCCGCCGGCCAGGGCGTCGACTTCGTGTTCGCCGACGCCGTGGCGACGGCGCGCCCACTGCTGCCCTATCTCAGAGACGGCGGCGGGGTGGTGCTCACCACCCCCTCCGCCGTGCACGAGCTCGCCGCCGAGCTCGCCTCCCGCGGCATCCGCGTCAACGCGGTGGCACCGAGCTGCATCGAGGCGTCGGCGGACTGTACCGCGCCGCTGCCGCCGCTCGGCCGTCTCGGCTCCGCCGAGGAGGTGGCCCGCGCCGCGCTGTTCCTGGCGACGGACGCGACGTTCACGACCGGCGTCCGGCTCCCCGTCGACGGCGGCCTCGGCAACCCGTGACCGCACTCCGCTTCCAAAGACATCCACTCCCCGAGACCCGGAGCACATCACATGAGCACCTCACCCGAGATCGCGGATCCGCCCGGCCCGGGCGCCCCTGCCGCGCCGCCTGCGAAAGGCGGGGGCGAGGAGCGGGAGAAGCTGCCTCTCTTCGCCCTGCTGGCCCTGTCCACGGCCGTCTTCATCACCAGCCTCACCGAGACCCTTCCCGCCGGTCTCCTCCCCGCGATGAGCGAGGGTCTGAACGTCAGGGAGTCGGCGGCCGGGCAGACCGTCACGATCTACGCGATCGGTACCGTTCTGACCGCGATCCCCCTGAGCGCGGCCACCGCGGGCTGGCGGCGCAAGCGGCTGCTGCTGACGTCGATGACGGGCTTCGCCGTCGCCAACACCGTCACGGCTCTCTCGTCGGTCTACAGTCTGACGATGGTGGCGCGGTTCGTCGCGGGTGTCGCCGCCGGCCTGGCCTGGGCCCTGCTCGTCGGGTACGCCAGGCGCATGGCGCCCGTCCGCCTGCAGGGCAGGGCCATCGCCATCGCCATGGCGGGCATCCCGGTGGCACTCTCCCTCGGTGTGCCTGCCGGAACCTTCCTCGGCTCGATGCTCGGCTGGCGCGCGGCGTTCCTGTCGATGACGGCCCTCACGGTGGTGCTGCTGCTGTGGATCTTCATGGGTGTGCCCGACTACCCGGGGCAGGAGCGCGGTGAGCGGCCGAAGATGCTGGGGGCGCTGCGCGTGCCCGGGGTGTCCCCGGTGCTGTTCGTCGTCCTCGTCTTCGTCCTGGCCCACACCATCCTGTACGCCTACATCGCCACGTTCGTCAAGGACCTGGGCATGGGCGACGACACCGATCTGGTGCTGCTGGTCTTCGGTGGCGCCTCGCTGGTCAGCATCTGGATCGTGGGGGCGCAGATCCATCACCGGCTGCGCTCGTTGACGGTCGCCAGCGTCCTGCTGGTCGCCGTGGCCGCCGCGCTGCTCGCGGTCGTCGCCGACAACGCGGCCCTCGTGTACCTCGCCTCCGCGCTGTGGGGTCTGGGCTGGGGCGGTGTGCCCACACTGCTGCAGACGGCCGCGGGCGACGCCGGCGGCAAGGCGGCCGACGCGGCGCAGGCGATGCTGGTGACGCTGTGGAACGTCGCCATGGCGGGCGGCGGAATCGTCGGCGGTGTCCTCCTCGACGTGATCGGCAGCGAGTCCTTCCCCTGGGCCGTGATGCTGCTTCTGGCACCTGTGCTCGTGGTCGTCCTCATGGCGCACAAGCACGGCTTCCCCGCCAAGCGGCCCGGCGCGTAGGACGGCCCCGGCCACCCGGCTCCCCGGCCCCCGGTCGGCGGGGCCCGGGGCCACCGGCCGGGGGCTCCCCCTCCCGGACGGAGACGGGTCCGCACGGAGACCGGGTCCGCGCCGGTTCCCCCGGACGGCCGCCGAAGGCACACCGATCCCCTGCCTTCGGCGGCCACCCGCGTGTGAGGACAGGCGGCGTGCGGCCCTTCGGAGGGATCGCCCCGTATACCCCTCCCTCCGCCCGGATGGCACCGGTTCCCGAGGCCGAAATCCCTGGGCCGGCGTCCCATCGGGCGGCGTTCGGGCAGGTCAGGGGAGGAAATCGCGAACTCGGCGATCAGTTCGAAAATTTTTCCTTCGAGAAGGTATTTTTATCCCTCGTACAGATTGCCGTGCACCGGCTTCAGGTGCGAACGACGCGAGTATGAGGGGGCGTAGCTTTACATGTCGTCAAGCGGAGTGCCTACGACCGTGTCAGACGGAGGCTCGCGCACACAGGAGTTCCTGGAGGAGGTCTTCGAACCGCTCCACCGTGCGGAGCAGCGCCGCTGGGCACGGGCGTACCTGCAGGGTCTGGTCCACGCGTCCGGCAGGAAGACGCCGCGAGGCATGGCACGGACCGAGTTGCTCCCCCCGGCAACGGCGCACGGCCTGCACCAGTTCATCAACGCCAGCCCGTGGGACTGGGAACCGGTGCGCCGCAGACTGGCCCTGTGGGTCGCCGCGAACACGATGCCCCGCGCGTGGACCGTCGCCGAACTGACCATTCCCAAGCGCGGCGTCCACTCGGTGGGCGTACACCGCCGGCTGAACGCCGCGACCGGTCGGTTCATCAACTGCCAGCAGGCCGTGGGGCTCTTCCTCACCACCGACGCCCACTGCTTCCCGGTGGGCTGGAGCCTGGTTCTCGACGAGTCCTGGGACCAGGACCGGCAGCGCAGACGCCGGGCGCGCATCCCGGAGGCGGAGACCGCGCGCCCTGTGAACTCCTACATATTCGACCACGCGGCGGCCGTCGCCGCGCAGCCACGGCTGCCCCGCGTCCCCTGGGTCCTCGACCTCACCGGGTGCGACGACGCGGGAGGCCTGCTGGCCGGGCTCACCCGGCACCGGTTCGACGTCGTGTGCGAGGTCGAACCGGACCAGCCCGTGCTCGCCGGGCACCACGCGTCCTCCGCGACCACCGCCGGCCGGCTGCTGGAGATGCGGCGCACCCGGCGGCCGTACGCGGCGGAGCGCCGGACAGCGGGCGGCCTCTCCAGGACGGCGCCGATCCGCGCGTACGCCGGGACGGTGCGCCTGCCGCGGCACGACACCGACAGGGAAGGCGGTTCACAACGCTACCGACTCCTGGAACTCCGCGACCCGGGCGGCCGACGGCCCGCCCGGTACTGGATCACCAGCCTGACGGACCGGTGCGTGGAAGAGACCATGGCACTGGTGTGCAGCCGTGCCGCCGTCCGCACCGCCGTCGCCGCACTGCGGGAGCAGTTCGGCGCGCTCGACTTCACAGGCCGTTCCTTTCCCGGCTGGCACCACCACATGACCATGGTCTCGGCCGCCTACGTCCACCAGCACCTCCACGGCACGGCCCCCTCCCTCGCCATGTCCCCGGTACCGCACGCGGCACCGACCAGATCCGCCGGCTGACCGGCCGCCGAGAGAGAGGTCCTGGGCACATGAGAAACGTACTCGTGGTGGAGCGAGATACCTCCGCCGCCGAAGCCATGGTGCGCGATCTGCGCCGGCAGGGATACTCGGCCCACAGCGTCGACACGGGAGCGCGCGCCCTGCGCGCCCACCACAACGCCGGTCTGGTGCTGCTCTCCCTGGACCTGCCCGACATCGACGGCCCTGAACTGTGCCGCTCCCTGCGGGCCGAGAGCAACGTCCCCCTGATCGCCTTCACCCGCACCGACAGCGAACTGGAGCGGATCCTCGCCCTGAAGGCGGGCGCCGACGACTGCGTCGTGACCACCTGGGGACACCGGGAGCTGGGGGCCCGCATCGAGGCGGTACTGCGTCGTGTCCGCCCCAAGCCGCCGGTACCGGAGAGCATCTCCCTGCGTCCGCTCCACATCGATCCGCGGACGCGGGAGGTGCGTCTGCGCGGCCGGGTCGTCAACGTCACGTCGAAGGAGTTCGAACTGCTCTACGCACTGGCCGCCGACCCCGAGGCCGTGGTGTCCCGGAAGGAGCTGATGGCCAGGGTGTGGGGAAGCTCCTGGGGGCAGACCAGCCGCACCATCGACACCCACGTGAGCAGCCTGCGGGCGAAACTCGGATCCAGCCGCTGGATCATCACCGTCCGCGGGGTCGGCTACCGCATGGGCCACGCCTGGCAGATGCAGGAGGCATCCGCGGGCTGAGCGTCCGCGTACCCCGCGCGGGGCCCGGGCGGCACGCCGACGCTGTTGGTTAATTCGGGCCCGTGCGTGACGTCGGCTCCCAAGACCTGGTTGTGGTCTTGGGAGCCGACGTTGTCGTATGGGGTGGGTGTCGATGTCGATGCAGCCGAGCGGGCCGGTCGAGATTCCGGTGGAGACGGTGCGGGTGGCGCGGGCCGCGTTCCCGAAGGGGAGCCTGGCGATCCGGGTGCGGGACGAGTTGGGGCCGTTGTTCACCGACGAGGAGTTCACGGATCTGTTCGCGGCTCGGGGGAAGCCCGCCTGGTCACCGGGCCGGCTGGCGTTGGTGCTGGTGTTGCAGTTCGTGGAGGGGCTCACCGACCGGCAGGCCGCCGAGGCGGTGCGGGCGAGGATCGACTTCAAGTACGCCCTCGGTCTGGATCTGGCTGATCCGGGCTTTGACTTCTCCGTGCTGTCGGAGTTCCGGGACCGTCTGATCGAAGCGGACGCCGGGCGGATGATGCTGGACGGCATCCTGCACACGGCCCGGGAGAAGGGGCTGCTCAAGGCCGCCGGCCGGGCCCGGACGGACTCCACGCATGTGCAGTCCGCGGCACGGGAGCTGTGCTGGCTGGAGATGGTCGCGGAGACGCTGCGTTCGGCGTTGAACGCGCTCGCGCAGGCCGCCCCCGACTGGCTGGCGGGGATCGCCGAGCCGGACTGGTTCCGGCATTACGCCACCCGGGCCGAGGACTCCCGGTTCCCCAAGGCCCACGCCAGACGGGTGGAGGTCGGCCGGCGGATCGGGACGGACGGGACACGGCTGCTTGCGGCCGTCTTCTCGCCCCGGGCACCGGCCGGACTGCGGGAGCTGGAGCAGGTGGAGATCCTGCGGCAGATGTGGGTCCAGCACTTCCACCTGGTCGGGGGCGAGGTGAGGCGGCGGGACCCAAAAGACCGCCCGCCGGGCGCGACGCGCCTGGTCACGCCCTATGACCCCGAAGCCAGGGGCAGCAAGAAGCGCGACATCCTCTGGGACGGATACAAGACCCATCTGACCGAGACCTGTGAGCCGGATACCCCGAATTTGATCACGAACGTGGCCACGACCGTCGCTACCGTCCCCGACAGCGTGATGAGCGAGGAGATCCACGATGGCCCGGCCGAACGGGGCTGCCTGCCCGGCGAACACTGGGTCGACACCGGATATGCCACGGCCGCCCAGATCGCGGCCGCCCGGCGTGAGCACGGCGTCGAGTTGCACGGACCGCTGCAAGCGGTCACCGTCGCTCAGGCGAAGAACGGCCGCGGCTACGGCCAGGACGCCTTCACCATCGACTGGGACCAGCAGCAGGTGACCTGCCCGAACGGAGCTGTCAGCACACAGTGGGCTCTGCGCAGTTCTCAGCAGCAGCTTCCGGTGATCCGGGTCAGATTCTCCCCGGCCGACTGCCGCCACTGCCCCGCACTGCGAGACTGCGTCAGCTCACCCAAGGCCGAACGCAGGGAACTCACCCTGCGGCAGCACGACGAGCACCAGGCCCTTCACCGCACCCGCGCTCTCCAGCAGACCGACGACTGGAAGACCCGCTACAAGATCCGCGCCGGAATCGAAGGCACGATCTCCCAAGGCGTCGGGCGCTGCGGCCTGCGCAGATCCCGCTACCGGGGTCTGGCGAAGACCAGTCTCCAACACCAGCTCACCGGCGCCGCCATCAACCTCGCCCGCATCGACGCCCACCTCACCGGCACGCCCCGGGCCCGCACCCGCACCAGCCACTTCGCAGCACTTCGCCCCGCCGACCAAGTCGGCGGGGCGAAGCAACAAGGCCCGAATTAACCAACAGCGTCGGCACGCCGCCCGGGCCCCGCGACCTGTCACGCCGTCCGGTCCTCCAGGCGCCGCAGCAGCGGATGCGCGGCGCCGGCGCCGCGCCCCGCCTCACGCAGCGCCCACCAGGCGGATGCCAGGTTCGAGGACAGCAGGGGGCGGGAGGCGTCCTCCCCGGCGAGCTCGGTGAGGGCCGCGAGCGTGCCCATGCCCGTGCCGGTGAACAGCAGCGCGGAGCCGTCGGGGAGCCGGTGCCCGCGCAGCCGCTCCGTTATCGCCCGCGTGGTCACCCGGTACGGGTCGTAGTGGTCCTGCCTGTCCGGGTACCGCGCCGCCGGGACCGTCACCACGCCGTCGACCTTGAGCCCGGCCCGTTCCCAGAAGGCGCGGGAGGTGTCGGTGAGCCATGGCTGGTACGGCGAGACGAGCGTCAGGCGGGTCACACCGAGGGCCGCACAGGCCGCGAGTATCGCCTGCGTCGAGGACCGCACGGGGAAACCGGCGCGCTCCGACAACTCCTCGCACAGCGCGTGATCCCCCTCGGGGTCCAGCAGGTAGTGCGATGCGCTGCAGGCCACCACGGCGGCGTCCAGTTCCATACCGCCGAAGGCGCCGAGCATATCGGGAAGTACGCGGTTGTACGTCTCCAGCATGGCCCTGAGGCTCTTTCCCGGCGTCACCGGGAAACGGGAGGCGTACACGTTGAGAAGGGAACCGAGTAACTGGTTGAACTCGGGTTCCGCGGTGGGGTTCTCCGGAGGGACTACGACTCCGAGCCTGGGCAACGAGAAAAGGTCCATGGCGGCACGGTATGGGGCGCGCCGCGGCGGCGGGGTCCGGAGCCGGCCGAAATGACGTCCGGCACACACCGGCCTTGCAGTCCTTTTCCTGTCTGACATTCCTTGACACTTCCCTACGGAGTTCTGACCTCGGCCGTCTTGTCTCGTACCGCCGCCCGGTGAATCCTGTAGAGCACCGCCCGCCGAAATCTCCGACTTCGGTTCACCTGCCAAATCCGCAAGAAGGAGTTGAGGAGAATGACATCTTCGGAAAGTCCTGAGAGATATCCGAGACCGCCCCACATATCCGACGCGACCCTGCGGGACTCCGCGCACATGGCGGGCGTCGAGTTCGGCCCCGAGGACGCCGCGGTCATCGCGGACCTGCTGGTGAGGACCGGCGTCTCCCTGGTCGAGGTGGGCATGGTGTCCGGCCCGAACTCCAAGGACGCCGACCTCGTCCTCGCCACCCACGAGGCCGTCACCCCCGAGCGCAGCATGACCCTCGTGGTGGTGCGGGACCGCCGGCAGGTCGCCAAGGCCCTCGACGAGGCCGAGCGGCTCGGTGTGCGCCACATCATGTACTCCATACCCACCTCCGAACAGCACGCCGGGCTGAAGCTCGGCTCGTCCAGCCCCAGGTTTCTGCACGCGCTGGCCCGCTCGGCCATCTCGCAGGCCAAGGAGCGCGGCTTCCACGTCACCTTCAGCGGCGAGGACGGCGCCCGCACGCCCAGGGAGCGGCTCGTCCCCTACGTCACCGCGGGTTTCGAGGCCGGTGCCGACCGGTTCCGGCTCGCCGAGACCGTCGCGTACCTGTCGCCGTGGCAGATGGAGGAGGTGATCGCCGACCTCACCGCGATCGAGGGATCCGAGATCGAGATCCACTCGCACAACATGCTGGGCATGGCCGTCGCCAACTCACTCGCCGCCGTCCGCGCGGGAGCGCGGTGGATCTCGGCGACCGTGGGCGGCATCGGCGAGCGCGGCGGCAACGCCCCGCTGGCCGAACTGCTCACCTCCCTGCGCGTCCTCCACGACGACACCCGCTTCGACCTGACCCATCTCACCGAGCTGTCACGGGTCGCGCTGAGGGGATCCGGCCTGGGCGACGCCTTCCAGTCGGGGCCGACCACACCGCACGCGTTCGCCTACGAGCTGCCGGGGCAGCTCAGCCACCCGGAGGCGTACGAGACCCTGCCCGCCGAACTCGTCGGCAACACGCGTGAGCTGCGCGTCCGCACGCGCCTCACCCCCGCGCTCGTGAAGTGGGCGCTCGACGGCTCGGGCGTCCTCGTCGACATCGACGCCTTCACCCCGTGGCTCACCGAGCGGCAGGAGCGCGGCGGAGGCCCGCTCCTGGACCGGGATGCGATCCGCAAGGCAGCCGTCGACTTCCAGGCCTCCTGACCCCCGCCCGTTCCGGCGAGTTCCACCCAACCCGACCGACCTCACGACGACATACGGAGCTTGAGTCATGCCCACCGCGACCTTCACCGGCACCTGCCCCGAATGCGAGACCGATCTGACCGTCCCCCCGATCGTCCAGGGCGAGACGCTCTCCTGCCCCGAGTGCATGCTGACGCTGCGCGTCGAGGAGGTACAGGAGAACAGGCTCTCCCTGCAGATGGTCGAGGTGCAGCTCCGCGACTGGGGCCAGTGACATGCCCAGAAGAGTCGCGATCGTCGCGGACCGAGTCGGCTGGGAGGAACGCCGGCTGATCGACACCGCCCCGCACTCCGGCCTGAGCATCGACTGGGTCAACGACGAGTCCCTGTGCCTCGGCCATCCGGACGGCCCTTCCGTGGCCGACTACGAGGCACTGCTGGTGCGCAGCCGCAGCTACACCCGCGGCGGCCTGATCGCCACGCTCGCCGAGGCGGCCGGGGTGCCCGTCCTCAACACCGCCAGGGCGATCAACGCCTGCGAGAACAAGGCGGTCCTGCGCACCGTGCTGCGCGCCGCGGGTGTTCCCGTGCCGGACTTCCGGCTCGTGCTGTCCCGCAAGGACTTCACCAGAGCGCTCGACGAGATGGACGTGCCGCTGGTCCTCAAGCCGGTCTACGGCGGCATGGGCAAACGGGTCACGCTGATCCGGCACACAGACACCGCCCAGTCCGTCTACGACTACGTCGAGGACCTCGGGCACGCCTTCGAGCAGGCCTGCCTGGTGGAGCCGTACCTGGACGGCGGCGCCTCGGTGCGCTGCCTCGTCGTCGGCCGCGAGCTGGTCGGTGCCGCCGAGTTCGAGAGCGGCGGCACCGACTGGCGCAACAACGCGGCGCTCGGCAACAACAGCCGCGCGGTCGCCCACGACCCCGAGGTCCTGAAGATCGTCGACGCCGTGGTGGCCGAACTCGGTGCCGGGATCTACGGGATCGACCTCTTCCGCACCCCCGACGGCTACGCCGTCAACGAGGTCAACCACGCACCCGGTTTCCGGGCGGTGGCCTCGACGACCGAGGCGGACATCCCATCGGCCATCGGCCGCCACGTCCAGGAGATGCTCTCATGATCCGTGCAGGAGTCGTCGGCGCCTCAGGGCTCGCCGGCGGTGAACTGATCAGGCTGATCACCCAGCACCCCGACATGGAGCTGACCTTCCTCGGCGGCTCCTCCCACGTCGGCCGGCGTCCGGCCGAGCTGCACCCGGGTCTGCGCCTCGACCTGGGCCTGACGGTGGAGCCCGTCACCGAGGAGACCGCCGGCCGTGCCGACGTCTTCTTCCTGGCCACCCCGGCGCCGGTCTCGGCCGGACTGGCCGCGCTGCTCGCCGACCGGACCGCGGCCGTCATCGATCTCAGCGGCGCCTTCCGCATCCGCACACCGGAGCTGCACGACCGCTGGTATCCGAAGGCGAAGCGGCGCGCCGACCTCGCCGACCGCTTCGTGTACGGCGTGCCGGAACTGGTCGGCGACCAGATGGCGGACGCCGCCCTGATCTCGCTGCCCGGCTGCTACGCCACCGCGATCACGCTCGGTCTCGCGCCGCTCACCATGGGCCTCGGCATGGACCTGCGGACCGTGGTGGTGGACGGCAAGAGCGGGTCCAGCGGTGGCGGCCTCCAACTGCGCACCGCCGACCTGCACCCCCTGCGCAACGGCGCCATCGCCCCGTACGCTCCGACCGGTCACCGGCACGCCGCCGAGGTCCGCGACTTCCTGGAGCGGAGCAAGCCCGGCTCCGTCGGTTCACTGAGCATGTCCGCGTACGGTGTCTCGCACGTGCGCGGCCTGCTCGCCAGCTCGTACGTGTTCACGGACGAGGCCGTCGACCAGCGCGAGCTGCAGCGGGCGTACGTCCGCTTCTACAAGGAGCACCGCTTCGTGCGGGTGCGGCGGCACGCGGAGACGCTGATCCCGGTGCCCGACCCGCAGGCCGTCCTGGGCTCCAACTTCTGCGACGTGACGGTCATGCGGGACGAGGACGACAGCGCCGGTGGCCGCATCGTCGTCCTCGCAGCCCTCGACAACCTCGTCAAGGGCGCCGCGGGCCAGGCCGTGCAGGCCTCGAACAAGCGGTTCGGACTGCCCGAGGAGACGGGCCTGACGATGCAGCCGGTGATGCCCGCATGAGCCGTACACAGAAGAGCCGGGGGCCGGCCGTGCGGCCGACCGTGGTGAAGTTGGGCGGCAGTTGCCTGGACGACCTCGACGGCGCCTGGTGGGACGACCTGGCCCGGCACGGGGAGAACACCCCGCTGATCCTCGTGCACGGCTGGTCCAAGCCGCTGAAGCGGCTGAGCCCGCGCTACAGCGAGCCCTCGGCGATCCTGCGCGACCGGTACGGCAACCAGAGCCGCTGGACGACCCCCGAGGTCATCGAGGACATCAAGACCGTCAGCGCCAAGCTCGGCGAGGAGGTCGTCGGGCGGCTGGCGTCGCGCGGTATCACGGCGGAGCGGCTGCTCGGCAGTGACGGCCTGGTCGAGGCGGGCGAGGGCGAGCGCTGGTGGTGGCGGGACAAGCAGCTCGTCGAGATGGAGAACCTCGTCGGCCCGATCACCGCGGTGGACACGGCGCCGCTGGGAGACCTGCGCCCCGGCCACGCCCGCCTCGTCACCCCGCTGGCCCGGAACACGGCGGGCCGGGAGGTGAACACCGACGCCGACAGGGCCGCCGCCGCCATCGCCGGCGCCACCGGCGCCACCGATCTGGTCCTCGTCACCGATGTCGCACACCTGCTGATCGACGGAGAGCCCGTACGCCGGATCGGAGCGGAGGCCGCGGCCAGGTTCCGCGACAAGGGCGCCACCGGCGGCATGCGGAAGAAGCTGCGCGCCGCGGGCGAGGCACTGGAGCGGGGCGTGGAGCGGGTCGTCATCGGAAGTGCGCCCGTCACCGGCCTGCTCGAAGCCGACAGCGGCACCGTCATCACCCGAGCGTGAGGAGCGCGCACGTGACTCGATCCCGTGTACTCGTCGTCAACAACGGAACACTGTCCCTGAAGCAGCTCCGCAGACGCTTCGAGGAGCTGGGCTCGGACACCGAGGCGGTCGACGCGGCATCCGTACCGGCCCGGCTCGACGGCCGCTACCAGGCGATCGTCCTGAGCGGCACCAAGGTCCGTGCCTACGACCTCGGCTACTACAAACCGCTCGTCGACCTCGTCATGAGCGCCGACGTCCCGGTCTTCGGCATCTGCGGCGGAATGCAGATCCTCGCCGTCGCGGCGGGCGGGCGGCTCGCCGAGGGCCCCCAGCGGGTCGGCGGCTACGAGGTACAGGTCGACAAGGAGGAGCCGCTCTTCACCTACGTGAAGCCGACGGTGACGGTCTTCCACCGCCACACCCTCTACCTCCAGGAGGCCCCCGAGGGCTTCCGTTCCATCGGCCGCTCCGAGCACGCCCCCGTGGAGTTCCTGCGCTCCGACGACGGCCGGATCCTCGGCTCGCAGGCCCATCTGGAGTTCCGCGCCGACGGGCTGGAGATCCTGCGGGGCTTCGCACAGCTTTACCGGTGAGGGCGCTCGCGCCCGGGCACGGGCGCCCTCACCGGACATACACACCCGACTACCGAAGGATTTGGGGATGAGTGACGAGCAGAACCCTCCGAAGCCCGCGTTCACCACGCATCTGAACGGCAGTGGTGGCGAGATCAGGGGCTGGGTGGTCGTCGACACGCTCTACAACGGCCTGGCGATGGGCGGCACGCGGATGACCGCGGGCGTCACCGAGGAGGAGGTGGCGGACCTCGCCCGCGACATGACGCAGAAGTTCACGCTCGCCGGTCTGCCCATCGGCGGCGCCAAGGCCGGCATTGTCGCCCAGGGCGGTGACCGCGAGCAGACCTTCCGCACCTTCGGCCGCACCGTCAAACCGCTGCTGCACGGCGGTATCCACCTCGGCATCGACATGGGCGTCACCCCGGCCGACCGGGCCGTCTTCTTCGACGAAGCCGGTTACGACCCGCGCTACCGGCTGGGCGCCCCGGACATGCCGATCGACTGGCGCACCTACTACGAGCCGCTGATCGACTGCACCGGGCACGGCGTCGGGGTCGCCGCGGTCACCGCCCTGGAGACGAGCGGCCGCAAGGAGGCGGCCCGGGTCGTGGTGCAGGGCTTCGGTGCCGTGGGCCGGGCGGTCGCACGGTTCCTGGAGGAGCGCGGGCACATCGTCGTGGGCGTCGCGGACGTGGAGGGCACCATCAGCGCGGACCGGCTGCCGGTGTCCGATCTGATGGCCGTGACCGACGAGTTCGGGCGGATCGACCGGTCCCGCCTGCCGCAGCACGTCACCGTCTCCAGCCGACCGGACGCCTGGCTCGACATCGACGCCGACCTGCTGATCCTGGCGGCGCAGAAGCACGCGATCAACGCCGAGAACGTGCACCGGCTGCGCGCCGGCCTGATCGTCGAGGGCGCCAACATCGCCTCCAGCCCGGAGGCGAGGGAGAAGCTGGCGGCGTCGGGCGCCACCCTGATCCCCGGGGTGATCGCCAACATCGGCGGAGCCGCGTCGGCCGCCCTGGCCGTGACCCGGGTCGTTCCCTTCGACCTGCCGGCGGACGAGCGCAAGGCATGGGTCTTCGACTGGGTCGGCGACCGGGTGCGCCGCAACACCCTGGACCTCATGGAGATCGCCGCCTCGCGTGCCGGGGACCCGCTGCCGGAGCTGCTCGCCGCCCGCGGAAAGGAACGACGATGAGTACGGCGGCCACGAAGGGCACGACCGCGCTCCCCCGCCCGGAATCCGCGTCGCCCGGGGAGCGTGCGGCCGAGTACAGGCGCCGCGGCTGGTGGCGGGACGAGACGTTCCTCGACGACCTGCACCGCCACGCGCGCGAGCGCCCGCGCAAACTCGCCATCGCGGGCCGTCGCATCACCGAGTCCCGGACCGACACCCTCGACTACGCCGAACTGGCCCGGCTGACCGACCGGTTCGCCATGGCACTGCTCGAACTCGGCGTGCGGCGCGGTGACTTCGTCGCCGTCCAGCTCCCCAACCGGTGGGAGATGGTTCCGCTGATGTTCGCCTGCATGCGCGTCGGCGCCGTGGTCTGCCCGATCTCACCGATCTGCCCGGAAGAGGAGCTGCGCCACCGCCTCGGCCTCACGGGCGCCCGGGTGTGCGTCACGCTTCCGGACTGGTCCGGGACGCCCCTGGCACGCATCGTCACCACGCTCAAGGACGAACTCCCCTCCCTCGAGCACGTCCTGGTGGTGGACGGGCCGGCCCCCGAGGGGGCCCTTCCCTTCCACGACCACTTCGTCGCCACCGCCCGGGAGCGGCGCCGGGACACCGGGCTGGACGGCCTGGCGCTCACGGCCGACGAGCCCTTCGTGGTCCTGTTCACCTCCGGGACCACCGGTGAGTCCAAGGGCGTACTGCACAGCCAGAACACGGTCCACTCGGCCGTACGCGGCTACGTCGACGCCTTCGGGCTCGACGGTTCCTGGGTCGCCGCCGTGTCCACGCCGCTCGTGCACTACTCGGGCTTCGCCCAGGGGATCCTCGCGGGCGTGATGCTCGGTGGCACCGTCGCCTTCCAGGACGTGCGCGACAACGCGGCGCTCCTGGACCTGGTGGAGCGCTACGGGGCCACGCTCCTGTACGGGCCGCCCGCCACGCTGGCCGACGTGGCCGCCTCGCAGCGGGTCGAGAAGCGCGACACGAGCACGCTGCGGCACGTGGTCATCGGCTCCGCCCCGGTTCTCGCGGAGCTGGCCGGCACGGTCCACGAGGCCCTCGGCGCCCGCACCTACTCGCTGTGGGGCATGTCCGAGAACGGCCCGGTGACCATGACCCGGCCCGAGGATCCGGCGGACTGGGCCGCGCACAGCAACGGGCGCGCCATCGACGCCATGCAGACACGCATCGATCCGGCCGGTTTCGACGGCGAGCGCGACCTCGTGGGCCGGCTGAGGGTGCGCGGCGCGTCCCTGGCGCTCGGCTACTACAGGCGCGAGGAGGCGTTCGCGGCGGAGTTCGGCGCGGACGGCTGGTTCGACACGGGAGACCTCGCACGGGACGACGGCCGCGGTGGCATCCGCATCGTCGGCCGTGCCCGCGACGCGATCGTCCGCGACGGCCTCGTGGCGCCCATGACCGAGCTGGAGGCGGTCATCGGCAGCCATCCGAAGGCCGTGGAGGCGGCCGTGGTGGGCCTGCCGTCCGCCGCGGACGGCGGCGGGACGGCGATCTGCGCCGTGGTGGTCCCGCGCGGCGGGGCGGGGCCCTCGCTCGACGAGATCCGCACCCACCTCGAGAACGCGGGCCACGACCCCCGCTTCCTGCCGGACCGCGTGGAGTCGCTGCCCGCCCTCCCCAAGACCCTGACCGGCAAGGTCCGCAAGGCGGAGCTGCGGCGGCGGTACGCCCCGGCGGCCGGCTGAGCGGCTCCCGAAACCCCCGGAGGCCGCCCCGGCCGTTCCGAGCCCTCTCACCCTGGAGTCTGTTATATGCGCGAACCGACACCGGTCCCCATGTCCGCGACCCTCGCCGCCGACGAGGCGCTGGCCCGCAGACGCCGTGCCGGGGAGAAGGTTCTGTCCATGGCCAGCGGAGAGATCGGCCTGACCGTGCACCCCGCCCTGCGGGAGCGGCTCGCCGCCGCGGCGGGTGAGAGCGCGTACGGTCCGGTGGCCGGCGGTCACGCGCTGCGCGCCGCCGTCGCCGGGTACTGGGGGCGGCGCGGTCTCGGTGTCGACCCCGGACTGATCGTGGCCGGTCCGGGGAGCAAACCGCTGCTGTTCGCGCTGCTGCTCGCCGTGGGAGGCGACGTGGTGGTGCCCGTGCCGAGCTGGGTGAGCTATGCGGCGCAGGCCCGGCTGGCCGGGGCCCGCCCCATCCCCGTGCCGATCGTGCCCGGGCAGGGCGGGGTGCCCGATCCGGACCGGCTGCGCGCGGCGGTCGCCGAAGCGCGCGCCGCCGGGCGGGACCCCCGGTCCGTGGTGGTGACGGTGCCGGACAACCCGACCGGCACCGTCGCCTCGCCCGACACGGTACGGCGCCTGGCGGCGGCGGCCCGGGAGCTCGATCTGGTCGTCGTGTCCGACGAGATCTACCGTGATCTCGTCTACGACACCTCGGCGCCCGCCCAGTCGCCGGCCCTGCACGCCCCCGAGCGCACCGTCATCACCACGGGACTCACCAAGAGCCTGGCCGTCGGCGGCTGGCGCACCGGTGTGGCCCGGCTCCCCGACAGCGACACCGGACGCGCCCTGCACACCCGCCTCGTCTCCGTCGCCAGCCAGATCTGGTCCAGTCCTCCGGCGCCCGTGCAGGTCGCGGCCGCGTACGCCTTCGGCGAGCCGCCGGAGATCACCGAGTACGTCGCGGCCGGCCGCAGGCTGCACGAGACGGTGGCGCGCGCGGTCGCCGACCGTTTCACCGCGGCCGGGGCCGCCCTCGCCCCGGTGCGTGCCACCTGCTACCTGTACCCGGACTTCGAGCCGGTCCGGGACCGCCTGGCCCGCGTCCACGGTGTGCACGACGGCGACGGGCTGGCCCGGTTCCTCAGCGAACGCCACGGCATCGGGGTCCTTCCGGCGAGCGCCTTCGGGGAGTCCGGGGCCGCTCTGCGGATCCGGGCCGCCACAAGCCGTCTCTACGGCGACACCGACGAGCGGCGCGCGGCCGCCCTCACCGCGGCGGAGCCGCTCGAACTGCCGTGGATCCGGGAAGCGGTCGAGCAGGTCGGCGAAGCCCTGTCCGACCTCGTGCGCACCGCCCCCGGCGCCCTCTCCCCCCAGTCCTGACCACCATCAGTCCCAGGAGGATCCGTCCCATGTCCCTCGCCACACCCCTTTCCACCGTCTTCGAGGCCACTTACAGAGGCGAGCGCCACGTCGGCTTCGGGCGGCCCGAGGCCGGCACGCCGCAGACCCTGTACCGGGTGACCGACGGGCGCCTGGCGGCGGCCTTCGTCGCCACCGACGGTTCGGAGGCGGCCGTCAGGGCCGCGGTAACCGAGGGCGCCGAGGAGGTGACCGTCGCCGCCGACGACCCAGAGGTGCGGCTGCTGCCCCCGCTGCTGCCGACGGCCACCGGGAACGCGCTACTGAGCGGCTTCATGGGCACGCACAAGAAGAAGTGGGGCGGGCAGAGCGCCCCGGAGGGCGGGGACTTCACGCCGCCCAAGTGGTTCTTCAAGGGCTTCGGCGACTGGGTGCGGCTGCCGGGCGAGGCGCTGAACGTGCCCGCGGACCCGGTCGCCCTCATCGAGGAGCCCGAGGTGGCCCTCGTCTACGTCAACGATGCCGACGGCACCCCGCACTACGCGGGCTACACCTTCGGCAACGACCTGTGCGACATCGGCCTGCACCGCAAGGACCCCGGTTACAACCCCTACTGCAAGCTGTGCGACACCGCCATGTCGCCCTGGCTGTTCCTGGGAGAGCCTCCGCGGTCGGTGACCGGCCGGGTCACCATCGAGCGGGACGGCGCGGCCGCCTGGGAGGGGAACTTCGACTGCGGTGGCGACGCCCTGTACTTCCGGGTGCGGGACATGGTGGAGCACCTGTTCTCGTTCCCCGCGGTGCGGCGGCCCGGCCTGGTCAACTACGTACTCCTGGGCGCCGACGAGGCCAGTTTCCACGACGGGTTCCGCATCGCCGACGGGGACCGGATCGCCATCGACGTGAAGAGTCACGGCGTGGCCTTCGCGAACACGGTGCGGTACGTCTCCCCCGCTCCCCTGGCCTGAGCCGCCGGAGCGCCTGGGCGCCCCGGAGAGAACGCCAGGCCGCCGCGACCGCCCCGAAGGCGGCCGCGGCGGCCCGGTCCCGCCCCGCGCCTCGCCGCCCCGCGAACGCCGGCGCGTCGCCTGCCCGTCCGGTCCCGGCTTCGCCCGCGTTCGGCGG
This sequence comes from Streptomyces sp. SS8, assembly GCF_054072955.1. Taxonomy (NCBI): domain Bacteria; kingdom Bacillati; phylum Actinomycetota; class Actinomycetes; order Kitasatosporales; family Streptomycetaceae; genus Streptomyces; species Streptomyces sp. SS8. The sequence continues at coordinate 22,362 of NZ_JBSVCZ010000034.1, read as the reverse complement.
GACCGGGTACGAACTCCGTGAGGGCGAGCAACGCAGTCCGGCCTCGGTGACGCAACGCCGTCCGCGGCCATGGCCGACATCAGGACATGGGGTTACCGGAGCGGCCCCTGTTCGTCGACGAACACCGTGGGCGTGGAGAGGAACACATCGGCCTCGACCGGGCCGTAGGCGATGTTGAACGTGTCCAGCCAGTACGACCAGCCCCGGATACCCGTCGCACCACTGAAGCGGTAGTTGAGCTGCCGGCGCACCCACCGGCCGGGACCGAGCCGCACCGCCGGGGGCCGCCGCGGCCGAGGCGGCAGGGCGAACAGAGGCTGCACCCGCGGGAAGACCCGCAGCCTTCCGCCGGCCTCCCGAAACCGGACATCGACCCTGTCGCGATCTTCCCACGTGGCATGGGGCATGAAGCCGTCACGCTCATGCATGCGCACCACATGGGCGCAGGTGCCGGCCCCGGCAGGAGGGAGAGCGAAGCCGACCGGGGCCGCGTTCCTGCGCGAGGCGGCCCCCCTCCCCGGGACTCCTTCGTCCAGGACGTCCGTATCCACTGGACGGTGATCTCCACGGCGCACTCCCATCGTGCCGTCACGGCGATTGCCGGGTCTTCACGATCCGACGGGTGGCCGGGCCGGCGCCCGGTTCCCGTGCCGGGCGCTCGCGCTCGCCGCCCTGTTCGCGCGCGGCTCCCAGGGAGCGCGTGTGCGCCAGGTGGCGGCGCATGTGCTCCCCGGCCGCCGCGGCCTCGCCCGCCAGCATGAGGTCCAGCAGTTCGGTGTGCTCCCGCACGGAGGCCACCAGCCGCCCCGCTTCCGCGATCTCGGCGAGTGTGTGGAGCCGGGAGCGCTTGCGCAGGTCGTCCACCGTCTCGACGAGGCGTGAGTTGCCGGCCAGGGCGAGCAGGCCGAGGTGGAAGCGGCGGTCCGCCTCCAGACAACCGACGAGGTCACCGGCACGCGCGGCCGCCACGGTCTCCTCCGCCGTGGGGCGCAGGGCCTCCAACCGCTCCCGCGCGGCCGCTCCGGTCAGGCGGACGACGGTCGGGATCTCGATCAGGGCGCGGATCTCGGTGAGCTCGTCCAGGTCGCGCCCGGACAGCTCGGTGACGCGGAAGCCCTTGTTGCGCACCGGCTCGACCAGCCCCTCGCGCGCCAGGTCCAGCATGGCCTCACGGACGGGGGTGGCGGAGACGCCGTACTCGGCGGCGAGGGCGGGGGCGGAATAGGTCGCCCCGGGCCGCAGTTCGCCCGCGATCAGCGCGGTACGCAGGGCGCCGGCGACCTGGTCGCGCAGGCGCTCCTGCACCGAAACAAGTCTTCGGGGTTTCGGCTCGCTCATGGGTCCCCCTCGGCGGATTCGTAGTCTCACCATAAAATGTCACGTTGCGCGGCTCCCACGCGGTGCCGGTGGTCCCGCGGCGGGCGACGGTCCGGCCGACGTGCCGGGGCGGGCGCGACGAGGCTGGGGTCGGCGGGCAGTCGCCAGAAGGCCGTGTCCCCGGGCGGCACGCGGTCCACGCGGGCCAGGAGCAGGGTGAGGTCCTCGTCGCGGTTCTGCTCCCGCAGGCGGGCCAGGAGGCGGGGGCCGGGGTGCCCGGCACTGGCGACGAGGCACCGTCCGGTGCCCGATCCCTACGCGGCGTCCGCCCCGTACATCGATCCGCTGATCACCGGTTTCCGGCACGGCACAGCACCCGCCCCGACCCTCGAGCTGAAGTCCCTCTCCGCCCTGCAGGGCCCCGCGGCGGACCCCGGCGCCGGGCCCGGACACGGTGTGCGGGCCATCGCCTCGGCCCTGCCCGGCGTCTCCGTACTCGCAGTCGAGCCCTCCCCCGCCATGCGCACGGCCCTGCCCACCCGATTGGTGGACGACCCCGCCCTGCGCACCACCGTCACCGAGATCGCGGCCGACGCGCAGACCTACGACTTCCCCCCGCAGCCCCAGAGCCGTCCTGGCCATGAACATGCCGGGCCACTTCGCCCCCGAACAGCGCCGACGACTGTGGGCGAAGGTCGCGCAGCGCCCGGACCCCGGCGGAGCACTGCTGGTCAACAACCAGCAGCCCCACACGCCCGTAGCGGTACCACGTACCGGAGAAGGCACCCTCCACCTCGGCGAACAGGACCACGAGGGCTGGACACAGGCCGAGCCCTCCGGCACGGAACACCTCACCCGGAGGATGACCTACAGAACCCCGCACGAAGGGCGGTGCGCGTCCGAAACCACCGCCCACTACAAGTGGTGGACGGTCACCGACAACGAACTGCGCGCCGAACGGGCCGAAAACACCACCTGACATCCCGCACCACCGGCGAGGAGGAAACCGCCCTCCACGTAGTCAGCCACAGCGGCGAACCCGTCTCCTGACCCCCCGACCGGGGAGACGCCTCTGCGGCCTCTACCCGGTCACGGGACTGCCGCAACACTCGTCACACCATCCATGGAAGTCACTCACCGTGATAACGCTGACGCGTCTGGCCTGCACTGACGACGTGCTGCATGCGCGCGGGCGCGGCTTCCCGCTGGGGAGAATCTGGGGAGTTTCAGCCACCGCCCGACTCCCCCGCCTCCAACACGGCCGAGGCGTGTTGGTCAGAAGCTCATGGGGTTCGCTCGCCGAGGATGCACTGATCCGAAACGCTTTGGGTTCGGGCTCGTTGCTGGTGCGTGAGTGATCCGACGGCCGGCCCGGGCCCGGTCCCCCCGTCGGATCATGCCGGGGGCGGGCCCCCGGCACCCTCCACGAGGACTGTCCGGATCACCGCAGGTTCTTGTTGGCGCGGCCGCTCCAGACCGCCAGTGCGGCCGCCAGGGCGCAGGCGCCGCCGAGCCACAGGACACCCTGGAGGGTGAGCGTGTCGACGATGACGCCGCCGGCCAGCGCGCCGAGGCCGATCGACAGGTTGAACACCGCCACCCACAGGGAGGAGGCCGCCTCCACCGCCTGCGGAGCGGCCTTGATCATCCAGGTCTGCAGACCCACGGACACACCGCCGAAGGCCAGACCCCAGACGATCAGCAGGATGGCGCCGCTGACCGCCGTCCGGCCCAGCAGCAGGAACAGCGGCATGGCGATCGCCAGGGACACGGCGATGACCAGCACGCTCCGGTGCACCCTGCGGGAGAGCGCCGAGCCGGCGATGAAGTTGCCGATCATGCCCGCCATGCCGAACCCGAACAGCAGCGGACCGACATAGCGCTCGTCGATGCCCGACAGCCTCTGCAGCGCGGGGCTGACGAACGTGTAGGCGGAGAAGTGTCCGAACACGATGAGGACCGTCGCGATGATGCCGATGCGCACGCCCGGGTTGCGGAACTGCTCGGCCAGCAGACGCAGCCGGATGGCCTGCGAGGCGGCCAGCGACGGCAGGACGGCCAGCAGGGCGACCAGAGCGATGAGCGCCAGACCGCTCAGCGACGCGAAGGCGACGCGCCAGCCGGTGAGTTCACCGATCAGGGTGCCGAGCGGGACGCCGAAGACGTTCGCGGCCCCGACACCGCCGAAGATGATCGCGGTGGCGCGTGGCACGTTCTCGGTGGAGACGAGCCGGACGGCCAGACCGCTGGCAACCGCCCAGAAGCCGCCGATCGCCACGCCGACGAGCACCCGGGAGGACACCAGGACGGTGAAGTTCGGCGCCAGAGCCGAGGCCACGTTGGCCAGGGTCATCAGCGTCATCAGTCCGATCAGCAGGATCCGCCGGTCCAACTCCCCGACGAGCATCGGAACCAGTGGCGCCGAGAACGCGGCGACCAGACTGGGCACCGTCACCATCAGCCCGGCCGTCCCCTCCGAGACCGACAGCGCCGATCCCACGGAGGTCAGCAGGCCGATCGGCAACTGCTCGGCGGTCACCAGCAGGAATGTTCCCAGAGCCACTGCACTGACCGCCAGCCAGTGACTCTTCTGCGAGGCCTGCGGATCCCTCGCCTGGGCCGGGGTCTGTTCTGCGGTCGTCACCGGTGCCTCCCTCATGATTCGGGAGCGATCGCTCCCATACGAGACCCTAGTATGAGAGCGATCGCTCCACAAGTTGGGTAGGCTGAATCCATGGCACGCCCTCGACAGTTCGACGAACAAAGCGCAGTCGTCTCAGCGACCGAGCTGTTCTGGCGACGCGGTTACCACGCCACCTCAGTGCGTGATCTCGGCGACGAGCTGAAGCTCAAGCCCAGTAGCCTGTACCGGACGTTCACGGACAAGCACACGCTCTTCCTGCGCACGCTCGACCACTACCGCGCCACCGAGTCGACCGAGGCCCGGCAGCGGCTGCACGCGGGCGACCGCCCGGTTCGGGAGGTGCTGAGGGAATGGATGCTGTGGCTGGTCACCTGCCCCGCCGACGGCAAGCCCGGCCGGGGCTGCTTCGTGGTCAACACGGCCACCGAACTCGGCACCACCGACCGCCAGGTCCACCAGCGGACCGAGGCCGCCTTCGAGGTCACCCAGCGAGCCCTGCGGTCGCTGCTGGCCGAGGGGCGGGACCACGGCGAGCTGCCCGCCGACGTCGACATCGACGCCGCCGTGGAACTGCTGTTCACCACAGTGCTCGGACTGCGGGTGCGTGAACGCGCCGGCCACGACCTCGCACGCCTGACCACCGCGATCGACGTCGCGATCCGGGCACTGGGCCCCGCCCCCGCGGAGCCGGCCTGAGCGCGCTCGCCCGCCCCCCCGCGGCACCTCTCGCGGAAAGGGCCGGCGGACCGGAGGGAGGCTGGGCGGGACCTTTTGGCTCCGTGCGCCCCGGAGGGGGACTATCCCGGCACGCCGAACCACCGCGTGGCCACCTCGGCCGGGCCCGGAAACCGCGTCCGCCCTCCCTGCGCGCTCCAGAGGACGTAGCCGTCCGGGCGGATCAGGAGCGCCGGAGCCGGCAGCGCGGCGGGGGGCTCCGGCACCACCTCGACAACGGACAGCCGATCGGACCAGGGCGCGAGCGGGTCGGCCTGGTCCGCCGCCTGTGCCGTGTGGACCAGCAGCGGCCGCCCGCCGTGCAGCAGGGCGGCAAGGCTCGTGGGGCCCTGGGCGGTCTTCAGCCGCATGTCCGGGGCGAAGGTTCCGGCGAGGGCGTCGTCGGGAACGCCCACGTCGTAGCGGATGTCGGTGCCGCTGAGCATTCCGGTCAGGAACCGGTTCACCTGCGGCAGGTGCATCACCTCGCGGAACAGCTCGCGCAGCGAGTCCGTGAGCACCCCCGGGTGCATGAGGGCCACCTGGGCCCGCACGTTGTACAGGACGCGCGCCGCCACGGGATGCCGCTCGGCGTGGTAGGTGTCCAGCAAGCCCGGCGGGGCCCATCCCTTGACCTCGGCCGCGAGTTTCCAGCCCAGGTTGAGGGCGTCCTGCAGGCCCGTGTTCAAGCCCTGCCCACCCATGGGGAAGTGGGCGTGGGCGGCGTCCCCGGCCAGCAGGACACGGCCCTGGCGGTACCGCTCGGCCTGGAGGGCGGCGTCGCTGAACCTCGTGAGGTCGCGGGGGTCCGCCATCGGCACGGGCCGGCCCGCGATGCGCTCCATCTCCTCCCGCAGTTCCTCGAAGGTCACGGGCGCCCGGCGGTCCGGCGCGGGGCCCCGGAAGTCGTACGTGCACACCCGGCTGTGTCCGGCGGGGTTCAGCCACACCAGGGTCCATCCCCGCGGCGTGCGCTGCCAGCCGGCCGGCGCGGCCCAGGGGTCGAGCAGGCGCACCTCTCCCATAAGCGCCGACACGGTGGCGGACGTGCCCGTGAAGGGGATTCCCGCGGCGTCCCGGACGGCACTGCGCACCCCGTCGCAGCCGACCACCCACCGGGCGGTGACGTGGTGGCGGGTGCCGTCCTCGCCCCGGAGGTCCACTCGGACACGGTCCTCCTCCTGCCGGACGCCCACGCACTCCTGGCCGCGTAAGATCCTCGCACCCAGTGCGGCGGCCCGCTCGGCGAAGACGTGCTCGGCATACGCCTGGGGGCTTCCGATGATGACCGGCCCCTCCGCGCTCACGTCGGCGAGGTCGAGGTCGAACATCCCCGCGAAGTGGAAGGGGACGCTGGTCCGCCTGCCGTGCGCCGGCCTGGGCTGCACGGCTTCGCGCAGACCGCGGCGGTGCAGGCCCTCAACCGTACGGGCGTGCAGCGTCCCGGCCTTCGACATCCCGGAGGGCACCGGGAGTCTCTCCACCACCAGGGGCTGGACGCCCTGCAGCGCCAATTCGTGGGCCAGCAGCATCCCCACGGGACCTCCGCCCACGATCACCACCTCACAGGTGACCGGTTCGTCCGCGTGCTTCACTGTGCTTTCCTCACCTTCGTGCTGAGCGGGCCGGCGGGGCGGGGCACCCCGCCCCGCCGGCCCCTGGGACCGGGTGCCGGCCGGGGGTGTACCGCACCCGGTGGACGGCGGCTCCTTCGGCGGAGCGTTCGCGGGGGAGCATGCGCCGGGCGGGCCTCGCCGGTACGCAACGTGGACGACACGGTCACTCCTTGCCGGGAATGGGCCCACGGGGGGTCGGTCGCGCTCGGCGGCCACTCTGTACGTATCTACTCGTACCATCGTAGCCTTGAGTCCACAAGGCGGGTCGCGGTCCTCCCGGGCGGTGTCACCACAGATCGCACGGTCCGCGTATTTTCGTAGTATGGAGAGATGGGACTTCGTCACCCGGAGACTGACCAGATCCGCCTCGAGGACGTGTTCACGGCCTTGAGCAACCCGCTGCGCCTCAAGGTGGTGCGCATCCTCGCCGAGTCCGGCCCCACAGCGTGCGGAAGCCTGCTCGACGGCGTCCCCAGGTCCACGCTCACCCACCACTGGCGGATCCTGCGCGAGGGAGGGCTCATCCGGCAGGAGGCGGCCGGGCGCGAGTACACCCTGACCCTGCGCCGCGACGACCTCGAGCGGCGCTTCCCCGGTCTCCTGGACGCCGTGCGGTGGCCGCGTCAGGGGAGGCGGACCGACTGACCGTGCCGGAAGAAGTCGCTCGGGTCCCAGTAGGCCTTGACCTGCTGGAGGCGGCGGTGGTTGCCGCCCCAGTAGAGGTCGTGCCAGGGCACCGAGGAGGTGTTGTACCGCGCGTCGCCGAGGTCTATGTCGCAGTAGTTGACGAAGCATCCGGAAGTCCGGCCGTCCGGCACCGGCACCCCGCCCGTGCCCTCGTAGGCCTCCCGGTACAGGCCGCGCAGCCAGGCGAGGTTGACCTCGTCGTCCTCCGCCTCGGTCCAGTTGGTCTGGTACAGCACCTTGAACACCGAGTCGCGGTGCGGCAGCGCGGTGTCCGCGGAGGCCACGGCGTTCACCTGCGCGCCGTAGGAACTCACGACGACCTGCGCCATAGGGTTGTCCAGTTCCCCGGAGCGCACGTGCTGCCAGAGCGTGGCTATCTGCCGCTCGGTGAAGCCGCGGCGGTGGAAGGCGGACTTCTGGTCGCCGCGCAGCACGGGGTTCGTCATCACCGGGTTGCCCGTGCCGAGGTAGTGCGTGGCCTTCAGCCAGCTCCAGCGCCGCGGCACGAAGAAGTTGGCGAGCGGCCCGTGCGCGCTCGAGTTGTCCGAGGGCCGCTCGGGGGAAATGGACATCCCCCGGCAGGTGTAGGCCAGGAAGTCCTTCAGCACGCCCTCCGCGTTCGGGGTGTCCCCCGTCACGTACGTGAGCAGTCCGATCTCCCCGTTCGAGACGTGGTTCAGATTGAGGAAGGAGATCAGCCCGTCGGTGTCCCCCGGCTCGCCGTGGGCCTCGTGCCAGGCGCAGAAATTGCGCACCAGCGTGGTGAAGTTCGCCTTCGTCATCTTCTTCCAGGACCAGGAGAGGGCGCTGACGAGAGCCTCGGCCGGAGGCTTGGGCAGCAGGCCGGACGGGTCGCGGCCCGTGGCTCCCGGGGAGCGGAACCAGTAGCGGGTCACGATCCCGAAGCTTCCGCCGCCGCCACCGGTGTGCGCCCACCACAGGTCACGCAGGCGGCCCGTGTCCTCGCGCGTGGCGACCACCGCCCTGGCGGACCCCGAGCCGTCCACCGTCACGACCTCCACCGCGTACAGGTGGTCAACGATCAGGCCGTCACGGCGGCACAGCAGTCCCCAGCCGCCTCCGGCGACGTGTCCGCCGGCGCCCACCGAATAGCACATGCCGCCGGGGACGGTCACGCCCCAGCCCCGGTACAGGCGGTCGTAGACGTCGCCGAGAGCGGCTCCCGGCTCGACCGCGAACGCTCTTCTGTCCTCGTCGAAGTACACGCGGTTCATCTCCGACATGTCGATGACCACATCGATGTCGGAGTTGTAGGCGAAGTCCTCGTAGCAGTGCCCGCCGCTGCGGACCGACACCCGCCTGCCCGCCGCCGCGGCCTCCGCGACGACACCGACGACCTGCTCGGTGGTGGACACCAGGTGCACGCGCTCCGGGGAGGCGGTCCAGCGCCGGTTCAGGCCGACCGTGAGGTCCGCGTACCGCGCGTCCCCGGGGCGGATCGCGGTGGCGGCGAAGGGGGGCGCCGCCACCGCCGCCGTACCGCCGGGTGCGGCCAGCGCCGGCTGCGCCAGACCCAGCGCGGAGGCGCCGGCCGTCCCGCCCGCGGCGGCGAGGACGGAACGCCGTGTGAGATGTTTTCCATCGCGTGACATCAGAACTCCCGAATTTACCGGCGAATCAGTCGTACGTGCTTGTACCGCTTCGACCCCGAGGACTACTCCAGGTATTCGTCGCCGAATTCGAGGCCGACCTCGTAGCCGTAAGCCACATCCTTCAGGCGCTGTTCCTCCGAGGGCGGCGGCGTGTCCTCGTCCGCGGGGACGCCGACGTTGAGGAAAAACCTCTCCTTGCCTCCGGGAAGCGTCATGAAGAGCATTTTGGCCGGCTCTTCGGAGACGTTCTTGAACGCGTGCTCCGTGCCCCGCGGCACATAGACGAAGGTTCCCGCCGGTGCTGTGTGCCTGCCGTTCTTGTCCCGGAACTCCACGCTGCCCTCCAGGACGTAGAAGGCCTCCTCCTCCCAGTGGTGGATGTGCAGCGGCGGACCGCCGCCCTCCGGGACGAGCGCCTCGATGAGGAACAGCGACTTCCCGGTGTTGTGTTCACCGGATTTCACGGTGTACCGGTCACCGAAAGCCCATCTGCTCGGTCCCTCTCCGGGAGGCACGATGACGACCTCGTTCTTGTTCTGGCCCGCGAAGAAACCCAGGCTCACCGGGCACCGCCGTGGAGGGAGTCCAACTCCTTCATGTCCGTCTCCTGCAGGTCCAGGCCGGCGGCCGCGATGTTCTCCTCCAGATGGTCGAGGCTGGAGGTGCCGGGAATGCAGCAGATGTTCTCGGAATGCCGCAGCAGCCAGGCGAGAGCGACCTGATAGGGGGTGGCGCCCAGGCGCTGCGCCACGGCGTGGACGACCTGGGCGTCCAGCGGCACCTGCCGCGGCACCTTGGTGTCCGTCGCCGTGTCCTTCTCGTGCTGGAGGGTGAAGGTGCCCAGCGGGAAGAAGGGCATGAACGCGATCCCCGCCCGGGCGCAAGTCTGCACGAGGTCCTCGTGGCGGCGCCGCACGACGTTGTACTCGTTCTGGACGCAGACCACCGGGGCGATCTCGCGGGCCTCGGCCAGCTGCCCGGCGGTGATGTGGCTGACGCCGAGGTGCCGGATGAGGCCCTCCTCGCGCATCTCGGCGAGCGCGCCGAAGGGCCCGGCGATCGAGTCCTCCGGGCCCAGGCCGCCGCCCTCCTCCACGATCCGCAGGTTCACCACGTCGAGATGGTCGCGGCCCAGGCCGCGGAGGTTGTCGTAGACGGCCCTGCGCAGCTGTTCCGGCCGCAGCGCCGCCGGCCAGGCCTTGTCCGGGGTGCGGAAGGCACCCACCTTCGTCACGATGACCAGGTCCTCGTCGTAGGGGTGGAGGGCTTCGCGGATGACCTCGTTCGCGACATACGGGCCGTAGTAGTCGCTGGTGTCGATGTGGTTGACGCCCAGTTCCACCGCGCGCCGGACCACCGCGACCGCCCGCGAGCGGTCCTTCGGCGGGCCCCAGACACCGGGGCCGGGAAGCTGCATGGCCCCGAACCCCATCCTGCGGATGGTGAGTTCGCCAGCCAGGGTGAACTCACCGGCCAGGGCTGCAGGCGCGGTACCAGGGGTCGTGTCATTGGAGAGCATGGTCTGTTCCTCCGAGATGAGATGGTCGGCCGAGGCGGTGTGGCACGGCTCAGCCGCGGATGACGGTCTTGCTGCGCATCAGGAACTCGCCGAGGTACCCGTCGTGCGGGACGCCGCGGTCCATCCAGTGGGTGGGGTGGTCGCCGACGTACACGTTGGCGATGGTCCGATCGGTGACCAGCTCGTCGATCAACCCGATGTCCGAGTCCGGTACCTCGTCGGCGGTGAGCACGCCCAGGACGAGCGAGTCGCCCAGTACCCCGGCTCCGTCCGCACGGTTCCAGGGCGCCACCCACACGCAGGGGAAGGGCAGTTCGGCGGTGTGCCAGCCGCCCCGGAGGTGCGGCGCCTCGAAGACGGCCGGGCGCAGCACCGCGCCGCCGTCGGCGAGTTCGTCCACGACGCCGTCGCCACCGAGGTGCGCGATGGTCCCCCTGGCCCGCTCCAGCAGATGCCGTTCGAGGGCCCGCGCCCGCTCCAGCGGCTGCACGGGCAGCCCCGCCTTCTCGTCGTCGGCGGGCAGGCTGGGCAGCGCGGCGAGGCGCTCGGCCAGCGCTCGGGCCACCGGCGCCGGGTCGCCCTCAACGAGGACCGCGGTCGCGTTGACGCACTTCATGCCGCCGTGGTGTGCGATGGAGTCGACCATCGTGTCCAGGTGCGCGCGCCAGTCCGCCCCGGCGGTGACCAGGATCTTGGCGCGGCCAGGCCCCTGCACCAGGACACCGGGGTCGTCGGCGTACTTGCGCACGACGTCGTCGCCGCCGTACACCAGCGCCAGATCGGCGCCGGCGAGCACCTCGTCGGCCACCGCGTGGTCGGTGGGCAGCAGGACCACGTGGTCCTCGCCGAATCCGGCCGTGCGCAGCGCGGCGACCAGCCGGTGGGGGGTGAACGGCTCCCGGCGCGACGGCCGGACGGCGACGCGGAAGCCCAGCGCGAGGGCCTCCAGCCACAGGGCGTGCGGCGCCGGGTGGTTGCCCGCCGCGTTCACGGCAAGCACCTCACCGCGCCGTGTCCACACCGCGCTGCCGGTGCGTGTGCGCGCGTCGTGCCAGTCCAGCACGGCGCCGCCGGGCAGCGCGCCGTAGGCGCCGGCCAGGGCCCGGCGCGCGGAGTCGGCGATCTCGTCGGCGGCGGAGCGCACAGCGGGCAGCGGGATTCCGGAGACCCGGGCGACGGTGCTCTCGTACTGTCCGTACGTGAGGCCGTGCACCGTCTCCTCGCGGAAGACGCGGGCCGCGCGGGCCAGGGCCGCCAGGCGCCGCTCGCGCGGCAGCGGAACCGCCCGGTGCAGCGCGGTGAGCGCCCGGGTGACGTACAGCCGTGGCACAAAGCTGAGTTCGGCGGCCACCGTGCCGGTGGTGTCGGTGACGGGCTCGCGGTGGCGCGTGCGGTACGGGCCCCGGGGCCCCAGCGCGTCCAGCGGGTACGGCTCGGCCCCGGACATCAGTACACCCCCTCGATGACCTTCTCGTCGTCGAACTCACGCACCGGGGCGATGTCCGCGACCGAGTCCCCGACCTGGCCCGGCAAGGGGCGGATGCGGGTGGCCTCGTCCCGTTCCACGTTGTTGGGCAGGAACAGGCTCTTGCCGACGTAGTGCATCACGACGCGGCCGCGCTCGCCGTACTCGACCGGCCGCCGCTTCTCCAGGTCGATGACGTTGTAGGTCATGTACGGCGAGAACGGGTCGTAGACACATGGGTCGTCGTCGCCCAGACCGGGCCGCTCGGTGACGTGGCCGAGCGTCATGGTGTTGCCGAAACCGCTGCACAGCACGGTGTCGGGGAACAACTCGGTGCGGTACAGATTGCGGGTGTCGGGGTCGAGCTGGGTCCCCACCCACATGATGGCCCTGACCTTCTCCCGGACCAGCTCGACGAGTTCGTCGCGGCGGCACAGCCGCTCGAGCACCGGCGGGGTGAGCATCAGCACACCGATGTCCTGCGAGCGCAGCGGGTGCTGGAGCTGGTCGATGAGGTGCTCGGTGTAGGCGTCGGCCTCGGCCTGGTCGCCGCGCGCGATGATTCTCTTCACCCATCGCGGGTCGATGTCGACGGCGAAGGACAGGCCACCGCGCTGGGCGACCAGCTGCTGGAAGGAGGCCCCGACCATGTGCGGCCCGGACGGGATGGCCAGCAGCCAGTTCACGTCGCTCGGAACGCCGTGCGCGTCCAGTTGGGCGTTGCTGTGGGCCAGCAGCATGTCCAGCCACTCCTGGAGCATGACGACACGCTTGGGCGCACCCGTGGTGCCGCCGCTGTCGAAGACTCCGACGATGCTCGGGCGGGCTCCGTAGCCGCGCGGGATCAGGTCCTCGGCCCGCACCTCCCGCAGTTCGTTGGCGAAGTTGGGGAAGAGTTTCAGGTCCTCGAAGGTGCGGACGGCCTCGATGGGGTCGAAGTCCAGCCGGCCCAAGCGGTCCAGCCAGAACGGCGCCCCGGTCTCCTTGGAGAAGTGCCAGCGGATCGCGGCACGGAGGAACTCGTCGGGGGCGGGTGCGGTGCCGTAGGGCAGTTCGAGAAGGGGGTCAGCAGCAGGCATCGGAAAGCTTCCTTTCGGCCAGGACCGGCGGGGCGTGTGGTGGCCCCGGGTTCACTCGCCCTGTGGCGTCTCGGCGAGCCGGTCGAGCAAGTCGTCCGCCCAGTCGCGGGTGTAGGAGCGGAAGCGGGGGAATCCGCCGTCGTACGGGTCGCCCGTCCAGGCGAAGTCGGCGCCGGGGTTGTGCGTGTCGGTGCCGGACGCGGTGAACAGGTGCGGGCTGCCCTGCACTCGTGGGCCGCGCGCCACGGCGAGGTCGCGGTGGATCGCCTCGCGGGCCGTGCCCCGGGCCAGGGCGTCCGCGAGCGCCGCCTCGTCCACGAGCGGACACGCGGCGGCCACGGCGAGGATCTCGGAGGTGACGCTGATGCAGCGGCCCTGTGCGTAGAAGGCGTGCCGCAGCGCGTCGTCCAGCTGGTCGCTCGCACGCAGCCCGCCCACGGCCGGCGTCTTGGCGGCCTGCACCGCCTCCATGGCCGGCAACGTCGTGACCGGGTAGCGCCAGTCCGGTCCGGGCCACAGCCGCCAGCCGAGTGCCGGCACGAGCGCCGCGATCGCCACGGTCTCGGCGTCGATGATCGGCTTCGGTGTGGGCTCGGAGTTGAGCAGTTCGAGGGGGAAGGCCCTGTGGTCGACCAGGATCTCCCGGCCGCGTCCGGCGGCGGCGGTGCGCAGAGTGGCCATGGCCAGTGTCGCCCAGGGGCAGCCGATGTCCGACCAGACGGTCACGACGGCCCTGTCGGTCGCGTGCAGGGGAACGGTGTCGGCCGGGATGGTCATGCGGGACGCTCCTGCTGATCGGGCACGGGGCGGGGGGACTGGCCTGCATTCTGGGCACAGGGGCGGCCGCTCCCGCACGGCCGGCCGCGGACTCTGTCACGCGGGGCGGAATCCGTCACAAGAGGCCCGGCTACCTGACGGAGTCGGCTGCCGCCGGTCGACACCCGCCGGGGCCGTGGCGGATCATGGCGCACGGTCCCGCGTGGGGCGCTCCGCGGCCGCGGCGCCGTCAGCGCGCCCGGTGACCGCGGATGAGGGCCGAGGCGGTCTCGACGGCGCGGCGCGCCTGGAACTCGATCGCGGCGAGGGTGGCCCCGTCGACGGTGGCGTCGGCGTACGAGACGTGACCGGTGCCGTAGGGGTTGCCGGTCTTGGCATGGAACTGCACCGGGTCCGCGTAGCCGGGCGGAACGATGATCGCGCCCCAGTGGTAGAAGGTGTTGTTCAACGCCAGCAGCGTGCTCTCCTGGCCTCCGTGCGTCTGCGTGGTGGAGGTGAACGAGGAGACGACCTTGTTCACCAGCTTGCCCTGGGCCCACAGGCCGCCCGCGCTGTCGATGAACTGCTTGAGCTGCGCGGCCGGCAGGCCGAAGCGGGTCGGTGTGCCGAAGAGGACGACATCGGCCCACTCCAGGTCGCCGATGTCGGCGACCCGGCCGTCCTTGGTCTGCTCGTGGTGGGCCGCCCAGGCCGGGTTCGCGTCGACGGCGTCCTGGCCTGCCAGTTCGGCCACCTTGCGCAGCCGCACCTCCGCGTCGGCCTTCTTAGCGGCCTCGGCCGCGGCCTGCGCGAGCGTGTGGACGTGACCGGTGGCGGAGTAGTAGATGACGGCGACGTTCGTCATGTCGGTCACCCCTTCCTGGGTGTTCGGCGGCCGGGATCCGGCCTCGCGGCGAGTGACGGCAGCGGAGCCTTCCGCAACGGCGGAGCCGCGGCAATCGGAAGGCTGTTACTCCGTCAGAACGTCCGTGCTCGTCTCCGGCGGCCGCCTCACCCCGGTGCCGGGTCCGCACGCCGGCGCGATGTGACGGACTACGGGCAATCGCGACGGACTACGGGCCGTCGCGTTGCGGCCGTGGACGCCTCTCCCAACAGTGGTGTCTCCCGGCCCAGTCCGGATGCGAGCCCACTGGACGACACACGTAGCCACCGGGCCGACGCCCTGCCGACGCGCACGGACGCCCGTGCCGCTCCGCACACGGCCGAGCCCGCCATCAGCCGGAGTGACTCCGGCACGCCCCGCCGAGGGAATCCGATGACCGACATTGAGTCCTACGTTCGCTCCCTGCCCGCTCTCCAACAGCCCGATTGGGCCCACCACCCGCGCCTTGACCAGGCCCGTGCCCGTCTGCGGCGCATGCCCGCCCTCGTGGACGTCGAGGCCGTCCACCGTCTCGGCTCCCTGCTGGGCGAGGCCGCGGCCGGCCATCTGCAGATCGTCCAGGCCGGTGACTGCGCCGAAGACCCGGCCGAGGCGACTCCCGAGGACGCCGTGCGCAAGACGGCACTGCTCGACGTGCTCGCCGGGACGATGAAGCTCGCTTCCGGCAAGCCGGTTCTGCGGGTGGGCCGGATCGCCGGGCAGTTCGCCAAGCCCCGCTCGAAACCGACCGAGACCATCCACGGCATGGAACTGCCCGTCTACCGGGGTCACATGGTCAACCGGCCCGAACCCGACACCGAGTTGCGCCGCCCCGACCCCGACCACCTGCTCTCGGGCTACCGGGCCGCCAGCGACACCATGCACTACCTGGGCTGGCGCGGCACCGCCGGCCGTCGCTCGGAGTTCGGTGTGCCGGTGTGGACCAGCCACGAGGCTCTGCTGCTCGACTACGAACTGCCCATGCTGCGCCGCGAGCCCGACGGCTCGCTGCTGCTGGCTTCGACCCACTGGCCGTGGGTGGGCGAGCGCACCCGGCAGCTGGACGGCGCCCATGTCGCCCTGCTGGCCGCCGTGGTCAACCCGGTCGCCGTGAAGGCCGGGCCGAGCATGACGACCGAGGAACTGCTCGGCCTGTGTGAGCGTCTGGACCCCGGACGCAGCCCCGGCAGGCTCACCCTGATCGCACGGATGGGCGCCGACAACGTCCTGCACAGGCTGCCCGCCCTGGTGGAAGCCGTCGCCCGGGCCGGCCATCCGGTCCTGTGGCTGTCGGATCCGATGCACGGCAACACCCTCTCCGGCCCCGAGGGACTCAAGACCCGCCTGGTCGAGACGGTGGTGCGGGAGATCCGCGCGTTCCAGGAGGCGGTGCGCGCAGGTGGGGGCATCGTGGCCGGCCTGCATCTGGAGACGACCCCCGAGGCGGTCACCGAGTGCGTCTCGGACACGGTCGGCCCGGACCGCATCGGCGACAAGTACCTGAGCTTCTGCGACCCGCGGCTGAACCCGCAGCAGGCCGTCGAGGTGGCCTCGGCCTGGCGGGGCTGACCCCGCCAGGCCGACAACCGACCGGTGAACGACAGAAGGAGGTTTGGGACCGTGCAAGGAACCCTCGCCCTGGTCACCGGGGCGGCAGGCGGCATAGGGAAGGCCGTCGCCCGACTGCTGTCCGAGCGCGGAGCGAAGGTCGCAGCCGTGGACCTCGACACGGACTCGGTCGCCACCGCGGCCGCCGCACTGCGGGCGGAGGGCCTGGACGTGACCGGCTTCGCCGCCGACGTCACCTCCAGTTCCGCCGTGGAACGGCTGGTCGACGAGGTCGAGTCCCGGCTCGGCCCGGTGTCCTACCTGGTGAACGCGGCCGGTGTGCTGCGTCTGGGCCAGGCCCGTGCCCTGTCCGACCGGGACTGGAACGCCACCCTCGCCGTGAACGCCACGGGCGTCTTCCACGTGTCGCGCGCCGTGGTCAACCGCATGATCCCCCGCGGCGCCGGAGCCATCGTCACCGTCGCGTCCAACGCAGCGGGCACCGCACGTGCCGAGATGGCCGCCTACGCGGCCTCCAAGGCCGCCGCGACCGCGTTCACCAAGTGCCTGGGCCTCGAAGTGGCGCACCGGGGCATCCGCTGCAACGTGGTGGCCCCCGGGTCCACCGACACCCCGATGCTGCGCGGCATGCACACCGCCGACACCGCCGCCAAGGCGTCGATCGCGGGCAACCCGGAGCAGTACCGGGTGGGCATCCCGCTGGGCAAGGTCGCCCTCCCCGAGGACATCGCGCGGACCGTCGCCTTCCTGCTGTCGGACGAGGCCGGGCACATCACGATGCACGAACTCACCGTGGACGGCGGAGCCACCCTCGGTGTCTGAGCGCGAAAGGAACCGGAACATGCCCGGCATCCCCCCTGTCCAGCCCTACCCCCTGCCCACCGCGGAGCAGCTCCCCCGGAACACGGTCGACTGGCGGCCCGACCCCCGGCGCGCGGTGCTGCTCCTGCACGACATGCAGGAGTACTTCCTCAAGCCGTTCCCGCGCACCACCGAGCTCGGCCGTGCCCTGGTGGACAACACGGCGCGGCTGCGGGCCCGGGCCAAGTCACTGGGTGTCCCCGTCGCCTACACCGCGCAGCCCGGCGACATGACGGCCCGGCAGCGCGGGCTCCTGGCGGACTTCTGGGGCCCCGGCATGCGGGCCGCGCCCGAGCACCGCCGGGTCGTCTCCCCGCTGGAGCCGGACGACGGCGACTGGACGTTCACCAAGTGGCGCTACAGCGCCTTCTTCAGGAGCGGCCTGCTGGCCCGGATGCGCGAGCACCGCCGCGACCAGCTGATCGTCTGCGGCGTCTACGCCCATGTCGGCGTCCTGATGACCGCGGTGGACGCGTACACGAACGACATCCAGCCGTTCCTGGTGGCCGACGCGGTCGCCGACTTCTCCGCCGACTACCACCGGATGGCACTCACCTACGCCGCCGAACGGGCCGCCAGGGTCGTGACGGCCCAGGCGGTGCTGACCGAGCTGGAAGCGGCCACCACGGCGGCTCGCTGAGCATCTCCGGAGGCGAAAGGATCCCCATGACAAGTCAGGACGATGCGCTGCTGCTGTCACGCATCCTCGACGGCTCGACGGAAGACTTCGCTCTGCTGCACCGGCCCGAGGCGGCGGGGGACGACACCCTCGAGGTGCTGACCGGTGAGGCCGGCCGGGTCGGCGCGCTCGCCGACCTGGAACTGGACGAGGCGGCGGGCACCGGCGTCCGCCAGGAACTGCTGGTGCTCATCCCCTATCGGCAACTGGCCGAACGCGGCTTCGAGGCCCCGGACGATGGCCGGCCCCTTCTGGCGATGCGGGTGGGCGAACAGGCCTCGCTCCCGTTGCGCGGGAGCCTGGAGCTGCTGCCCAACCACCCGGTGAAGGTGACCGGGGGCCACTTCGACATCGATGACGACACGTACGCCGAGAAGGTGCGTCGCGTCGTGACGGACGAGATCGGTACGGGAGAAGGCGCCAACTTCGTGTTGAAGCGGTCCTTCGTCGCCCAGCTGCCGGACTTCGGCGTGCCGGACGCGCTGTCCTTCTTCCGCCGCCTGGTGGAACGGGAGGCGGGCGCCTACTGGACCTTCCTCATTCGCACCGCGGAGCGGACGTTAGTCGGAGCCACCCCCGAGCGGCACATCAGCGTCCGCGACGGCCGCGCGGTGATGAACCCCATCAGCGGCACCTACCGCTACCCCGCCTCCGGCCCCGACCTGGACGGCGTGCTGGCCTTCCTGGCTGACACGAAGGAGGCCGACGAACTGTACATGGTGGTGGACGAGGAGCTGAAGATGATGGGCCGGATCTGTCCCGGGGGCGGGCGTGTGGTGGGCCCGTACCTCAAGGAGATGGCGCGTCTGGCACACACCGAGTACTTCATCGAGGGCCGCACCGACCGTGACGTGCGCGACATCCTGCGCGAGACGATGTTCGCACCGACGGTGACCGGGTCCCCGCTGGAGAGCGCAGCCCGGGTCATCAACCGCTACGAACCGAACGGGCGCGGCTACTACAGCGGGGTGGCGGCCCTCATCGGACGCGACGCCGCGGGCGGCCGCACGCTGGACTCCTCGATCCTGATCCGGACCGCCGACATCGACCCGGCCGGAGTGATGCGGATCGGGGTGGGGGCGACGCTGGTGCGCCACTCGGCCCCGGCCTCCGAGGTACAGGAGACCCGCGCCAAGGCCGCGGGCCTGCTGGCCGCGCTCGGCGAGGCCGGCCCCACCCGGTTCGGATCGCATCCGGCGGTGCGCGAGGCGCTCGACGCGCGCAACGAGGGCATCGCGCGTTTCTGGCTGAAGGACACGGCCGGTCCGGGCCGGGACGCCGGTGCGCTGACCGGCCGCAGAGTCCTGGTGATCGACGCCGAGGACACGTTCACCGAGATGATCGCGCACCAGATCCGCTCGCTGGGCTGCGAGGTGGAGGTGCGCCGCTTCGACCAGCCGTACGACTTCGACGCGCACGACCTGGTGGTCATGGGCCCGGGCCCGGGCGACCCCCGGGAGACGGCGCACCCGAAGATCGCTCATCTGCGCTCGGCGGTGGCCCGGCTGCTGGACGAGCGGCGTCCGTTCCTCGCGGTGTGCCTGAGCCATCAGGTGCTCAGCACGCTGCTCGGCCTGGACCTGGTGCGCCGCCCGGTGCCCAACCAGGGCGCCCAGCACGAGATCGACCTGTTCGGCAGGGCGGCGCGGGTGGGTTTCTACAACACCTTCGCCGCCCAGTGCGCCGCGGACTGCTTCGACCACCCGGTGCACGGCAGGGTCGAGGTCAGCCGGAACACGGCGACGGGCGAGGTGCACGCGCTGCGGGCGGCCGGGTTCGCCTCGATGCAGTTCCACGCCGAGTCCGTCCTGACCGTGGACGGGCCGGACGTCATCGGCTCGCTCCTCCAGGGGGTGTCCGGCGCATGCATGCGGTGATCGTCTGGTGGGATCTGGCGCACTCGCAGCAGACCGTCGAGTCGCTGCGCGGATTTCTGCGCGAGGAGGCGGTGGAACGCTTCTCGCGGGTGCCCGGGCTGCGGCTGAAGTTCTGGGTGTCCGACGCCCGCGCCGGCCGGTGGGGTGCGGTGCTGCTGTGGGAGTCGCGGCAGGCGGCCGAGGCTCCGCTGCCCAACCGGGCCGCCCAACTGATCGGCTGCCCACCGACCGAGCGGTACGCCTTCGACGTGGAGGCCTCCGTGGAGGGCGAGTTCGCCCTGGAGGCCCTCGCCGGGCGCGGGATCGCGCTCGAGACCGCCGACCCCTGACGGACGGCCGCCGCCCTCTCCGTACCCCGGCGGACCAGCCCGACGCGCTCGTTCCCCCCTGACACCAAGGACGGCACCCCATGACCGGACCCGCGGCTGTGCTCATCGGCATGCCCGGAGCGGGCAAGACCACCACGGGCCTGGCACTGGCCGGCCTGCTCGGCGTCCCCTTCCGCGACACCGACCACGACGTGGCGCGCCTGGCCGGGCGGCCCGTGCCGGTTGTGCTGCGGGAGGCGGGCGAGGCCGCCTTCCGGCACCTGGAGCACCGGGCGGTCGCCGCCGCGCTGGCGGAACACACCGGCGTCCTGGCCCTCGGCGGTGGCGCGGTGCTCCATGAGGGGACGCGCGCCCGGCTGACCGGATGCCGCGTGGTGCACCTGTGGGCCGGTGTCGACGCCCTCGTGCCGAGGGTCCGCGGCGACCGTCCCCTGCTCGACGGCGGTGCCCCCCGGCACGGGCTCGCGCTGCTGATGCGCGCCCGGCTCCCTCTCTACCGGCGGCTGGCGGCGGTGTCGGTGTGCACCGAGGACCGCGCCCCCCGCGAGATCGCCGAGGAGATCGCAACGGCACTCGGCACCCGCCTCCCGAGCCCCCTCCCCTCCGACGACGAAGGACGGCGATGAACACCGCCGGCGCGCCGCCCCGCTTGTTCGACGCCCGCGTCCCCGGCTCGAAGTCGCTGACCGACAGGGCACGGCTGCTCGCCACCGCGGCGGACGCCACCAGCGTGCTCACCACTCCTCTGGTCAGCGAGTACACCGTGGCGTTCCGCGACGCGCTGGTCCGGCTGGGCTCCCGTGTGGACACCGCCCCGGGCGGGAGACTGCCCCTCAGGATGCGGGCACAGGGCCTCGGCGGCTGCAGTCTGGAGGTCGACGGCGGGCTCAGCAGCCGGTTCCTGAGCGGGCTGCTCATGGCGGGCCCGCTGCTGCGCACCCCTCTGCTGGTCCGGGTACGCGAGCTGGTCAGCCGCCCCTACATCGACATGGCGGTCGCGCTGATGCGCCACTTCGGCGCCGAGATGGCCCCGGGCGAGTTCTCCGTCCGCCCCACCGGCTACCGGGCAGCCGATCTGCGCATCGAGCCGGACGCCTCCACCGCCTCCTACTTACTGGCCGCCGCGGCGGTCACGGGGCGCGGGGTGACCGTGGACGGCCTCGGCCGGGGGAGCCTGCAGGGGGATATGCGCTTCGTCGACGTGCTGGAACGCGCCGGGGCCCGCGTGCGGCGCGGCCGGGAGGCGGTGACCGTCATCGGAACCTGCGCGCGACGGGCGTGCGCACCGAGACCGGGCGGGACTGGATCACCGTGCACCCGGGCGGCACCTCTCCGGCGCGTATCGCCTGCCACCGCGACCACCGGATCGCGATGGCTTTCTCCGTGCTGAACCTGCGCACCGGAGACCTCACCCCGGACGGTCCCGGCTGTGTCGCCAAGACCCTCCCCGGTTTCCACGAGGAGCTGCACCGGCTCTTTCCCCAGCACCCGCTGTCGGCATCCGTCCGGCAGTGGCGCCTCATCACCGACGGCATCGTTGGAAGGAATGTGACGAACCATGGCACACGTAGTGATCGCCGGGGGCGGCATCGGCGGGCTGGCGACAGCCCTGTCACTGGCCCGGTCCGGACACCGCGCCACCGTGCTGGAGCGCAGCGGCACCTTCGCCGAGATCGGCGCCGGCATCCAGCTCGGGCCCAACGCCTTCCACGCCCTGGACCGTCTCGGCGCCGGCGAGAGCGTGCGCGAGCGCGCGGTCTTCATCGACGAGTTGCGGTTCATGGACGGCACCACCGGCGAGAAGGTCGCCGCCATGGAGCTGACCGGTGCCTACCGTGAGCGGTTCGGCAACCCCTACGCGGTGGTGCACCGAGGCGACCTCTACCAGCCGCTGCTCACCGCCTGCCAGGAGCTGGACGGCGTCGAGCTGCTCGCCGACGCCGCGGTGGAGGGCCACGAGCAGGACGCCGGGGGCGTCACCGTGCGCACCGCCGACGGGCGCACCTTCCGCGGTGCCGCGCTGATCGGCGCGGACGGCATCCGCTCCACGGTCCGCGCGGCGGTGCTGGATGACGGCGAGCCCCGTGTGTCGGGCCACACGATCTACCGCTCGGTGATCCCCATCGAGAAGGTGCCGCAGGAACTGCGCTGGAACACGGTCACGCTGTG
This sequence comes from Streptomyces sp. SS8, assembly GCF_054072955.1. NCBI lineage: Bacteria > Bacillati > Actinomycetota > Actinomycetes > Kitasatosporales > Streptomycetaceae > Streptomyces > Streptomyces sp. SS8. The sequence continues at coordinate 585 of NZ_JBSVCZ010000034.1, read as the reverse complement.
GGCCGGACCCAAGTGGCACTTCGTGCACTACATCATCGGCGGGGGCAGGTACCTCAACCTCGCGGTCACCCGGGACGACGCGGCGACCGTGCCCGTGGCCGGGCGGGAGGCCGATCGCCGCCACGTGCTCGCGCAGTTCCCGGGCATCGGCGCCACCGCCCGTCGGCTGCTCGAACTCGGCGAGGGGTGGCGCGAGTGGGTGCTGTGCGACCGCGACCCGGTGCGGACCTGGACCGACGGGCGCGTCGCCCTGGTCGGCGATGCCGCCCACCCCATGCTGCAGTACGCGGCCCAGGGCGCCTGCCAGGCGTTGGAGGACGCCGTGGTCCTCGGCGACCTGCTCGGCGGCATGAGCGACGACGACGTCGTCCAGCGCCTTGAGAAGTTCAACGCCGTGCGCCACGAACGGGCCGGGCGCGCCCAGCTGGTCGCCCGGCGCATGGGCGGCGAGCTGTACCACCCGGCGGGCGAGGAGGCCGAGGCACGCAACGCGATGCTCTCCGCGCTGACGCAGACGGAGATGCACGACAAGGTGTCGTGGCTGCACGGTGACCGTGACTTCACGGACAGCGGTGCCGGAGTGGC